>NZ_RZSG01000032.1:0-21171 GCF_003997725.1 Mesorhizobium sp. M4A.F.Ca.ET.050.02.1.1 | reverse complement strand
ATCGCCTTGATGGATGCAGGCATGGTCGAAGGGCCAGCCTATTTCCTGCTCCATTTGACGGGAGGGCGCTTCATCACCGGGCATCCGCCGACCGAGGCCGGATTGATGGCACACCTTGCGTTTTTGCCCGACGACAGGCCTATCGAATGGACGGTGAACTGCCTGGGTGGGAACCTGCTCAACATCGCTCCGGCGATTTGCCGACTGGGCGGCCATATGGCCATTGGCATCGGCGACTACCCGTATCGCGAGCTTGGCACGCCCACGAACGCGGATGTCATATCCCGCGCCGTCGAGATTGCCCAAAGGGTCGGACGCGAGCCTGCCACCCCGGCAGAGGCTCGCGCGATTTTGCGGTTGGACTGTAAGTAGAAAACACGTGGCATGCCGCCGCTCAACCAGTGGCGTACTTTAGTTTTTCCGAAGGTATGACGTCATATCATGATCGAGGTTAAAGCAAAGCAAGAGGTCATTGAAGGCGGGCAGACGTCAGCGGCTCGCATTCTTCTCCAGGCTGAAGGTGTCCAGAAGTCGTTCAACGGAGTCCCGGCGTTGGTCGACGGTAGGCTGACACTCAAGGCTGGTACTGTCCACGCCCTCTGCGGCGGCAACGGTGCGGGCAAGAGTACGTTTCTGAACATAACCATGGGTCTGCTGCGCCGCGACGGCGGCACGGTGCAAATCGACGGCGAATCGGTCGACTTCAGAAGCGCTGCAGACGCCTTACGCCATGGAATCGCGATTATCACGCAGGAGCTTTCTCCCGTTCCTGAGATGACGGTCGCCGAGAACCTTTATCTTGGTCGCGAACCGAAGCGACTTGGGGTCTTCGTGAACTTCGGTCAAATGCGTTGGGACGCCCAGGCATTCCTCGACGAACTCGGTTTCGAAGTCGATGCGCGCAAAAAGATGGGGGAATTGAGCCTCGCGCAGGTTCAGCTCGTCGAGATCGCGAAGGCCCTGAGCTATCGCGCGCACATCGTGATCATGGACGAGCCAACGTCGGCAATCGGCGAACATGAAGTCCATGTCCTGTTCAACGCGCTTCGCAAGATCACCGCGCGGGGTTCCGCAATCATTTACGTCTCCCACAAACTGACCGAAATCTTCGAAATCGCGGACGAATACACCGTTTTCCGCGACGGTCGGTTCATCGAGACGGGAGACATCAAGGACATCGACCGTCGACACCTCGTGACGCAGATCGTCGGTCGCGAAGTGAAGCTGGTGGAGAAGGGCAAGCCCCTCGAAGACGCTCCTATCCTCCTTTCTGTGTCGAACTTGGCGCGCGGGTCTCACTTCCGCGACATCTCCCTGGAAGTAGCATCAGGCGAGGTGGTGGGCGTCTATGGCTTGCTTGGTTCCGGACGAACCGAGTTCCTGGAGACGATTTTCGGGCTTCACTCTCCCACGAACGGAGAGGTCATATTCAACGGCGACAAGGTGAGACCCGGCCGGCCCAAGGAAGCGATCAAGCGCGGGATGGCCTTGGTGACGGAGGACCGCAAAGACAGCGGCCTCGTCCTCTCAGCGTCGATCGCCCACAATATCACGCTCTCGTCGCTTGCCCTGATGGCAGTCAGCGGTTTCATCCGGCGCGACAAGGAACGAAGCGCCGTGCTCGGCATGATCGAGTCCCAGCGTATCAAGTCGGCGTCGCCGGACGTCGCCGTCGAGACCTTGTCTGGTGGAAATCAACAGAAAGTCGTCCTGGCACGCTGCCTGCTAACCGACCCGCGGCTCTTGATCTGCGACGAGCCCACGCGCGGCATCGACGAAGGCTCGAAGCAGGAGATTTACGCCTTCCTGCGGGACTTCGCCGCAAAGGGCAACGGCGTTCTCGTTGTCTCCTCGGAGGCCCCCGAGATTATGCAGCTCAGCGACCGGATCGCGATCTTCAAGCAGGGACGGCTCGTCAACATCATCGACGGTGCCGACGCAACACAACAGATGCTCATGGACCTGGCGAGCTGACAGCGGCCACTAGCCCCATCTACGGGAGGATTTGAGTGATGAATACAATCGCCGCAGCGAAACCTGGAACCTTCCGCGCCGGAGAGGTCATTCGGCAGTTCAGCATCGTGCTGGTGTTCTTCCTAATCGTCGCATTCTTCGCGTTCGCGAACCAGTACTTCATGACGTGGCCGAATTGGCTGAACCTCGTTCGGCAGTCGTCGATCAACGGTATCCTGGCGATCGGGGTCACCTTCGTGATCCTGACGAAGGGCATCGACCTGTCTGTCGGCTCCGTAATGGCGATTGCCGGAATGATCGCCGCTAGCCTGGTTACCGAGACCAACGAGCACTTTGTCCTATTGGGCATCCTCGCGGGACTGGCCGTCGGTGCTGGCCTCGGCCTTGTCAACGGGGTACTTGTGGCTGCGGTCAAGGTTCCGCCGTTCGTCGTGACGCTCGGCATGTTGAGCGTTGCCCGCGGCCTGACTCTGATTTTCTCGGACGGCCGACCCATCCCCAATCTGTCAGATGCCTTCAAGTGGATCGGCTCAGGACAGATCATACATATCCCGGTTCCGATCATCATCTTGTTCGTCGTCTTCCTGGGTGGATGGACGGCTTTGAACTACACGACCTTCGGCCGTTACGTGTACGCGGTCGGCGGCAACGAGAAGGCGGCTCGTACGAGCGGCATCTCCACCAAGGTCGTTGTCGGCGCGACGTATGCCATCTCCGGTCTTTTGGCTGGACTCGCCGGGCTCGTCCTGACCGCGCGCACCACGGCGGCGCTTCCCCAAGCTGGCATCGGATACGAATTGGATGCGATCGCGGCCGTAGTGATTGGCGGTACCAGTCTCGCAGGCGGCCGCGGCTCTCTGTTGGGCACGCTCATCGGCGCGCTGATCATCGGCACGATCAACAACGGCATGGACCTGATGGGCGTGTCTTCCTACTACCAACAGGTGCTCAAGGGCACGATCATCGTGGTCGCGGTCATCGCCGATCAGTTCCGCAAATAGTTAATTCCCGAAATTGCCGCCGGTTCGCCCGGCGACAATGTCCGGTTCCGCATGTTGCGTCCGGGCACCATCTAAACCCAGAGGAGACTACAAATGCAGATGTCTAGGAGGAACCTGCTCAAGGCAGGTGTGGGTATGGCAGTCGGCGCAGCGGCATTGGCGAGCAGCAGCTTCGCTTTCGCCGAGGAAAAAATCCGGATCGCGGCCCTATCGTTCGGTGAATCCGGCGAATACATGAAAGCTTGGTCGACGGAAATCCAGAACCATCCCGCCGTGAAGTCGGGCGAGGTGGAGATCACCGTCTTCGACGGCAAGTACGATCCGCTGACGCAGGCCAATCAGATCGACACGGCAATCACCCAGCAGTTCAACGCGATAATCATGTCGCCGTTCGACCTTGAGGCCTCGGCGCCGCCGATTGACAAGGCAGCAGAAGCGAAAATCCCGCTGATCGTGTCGGCGCTCAAGACCAAGTCGACGAACTACACCGCGTCGATCATCGTCAATGACACCGAAGGCGGCCGCATCATCGCTGAGGAACTTGCCAAGCGCCTTCCCAACGGCGGCAACGTCGTCCTCATGGAAGGGCCAATCGGCCAGTCGGCCCAGATCGAACGCCGCGCAGGCATCGACGCTGGTCTTGCCAAGTTCCCGAACCTCAAGCTCATCGAGAACAAGACAGGCAACTGGAGCCGCGCGGAGGGCCAGGCGCTCATGGAGAACTGGTTGCTCGCCCACCCAGGGCAGATCAACGGCGTCCTCGCTGAGAACGACGAAATGGCACTGGGCGCGATCGAGGCCATGAAGAGCGCCGGCATCGATCTCAAAACGGTTCCCGTTCTCGCGATCGACGGCATTCCGGATGCAAAGCGCGCCGTGAAGAAGGGCGAGATGGCGGTCAGCCTTTACAAGTACGCTCGTGCCGAAGGCCAGGGCGCAGTCGATCTCGCCCTCCGAGCAATCAAGGGCGAAAGCTACAAGCCGCAGTCGGAAATCTGGGGCTCCCTCATGGAATGGAAGGGCGGCACCGAGAAGGACTACGTTGTCCCGTGGCTGATCCTCGATTCCACCAACGTCGATAAGTACATGTAATCAGACGACGGCGGACGGTCCATGCGGCCGTCCGCCTTCTTCAAAGCAAGGATATAGGATCGCCCCCTATGCTGGAAAGAAGACTTGGAAAGACCGATGTGACTCTGACGTCGCTTGGCCTGGGAACTTCGCCGCTCGGCGGCTGCAACGTCGATGTGACCTTCACCACCTTCGAAGCGGTCGTCCTCAAGGCATACGAGTTGGGCGTTCGCTATTTCGACACAGCACCGCTCTACGGTCTTGGAAAGTCCGAGCACTCGCTTGGCCATGCCCTCCGGAACAACGATCTCATCGGGAAGGTCGTGGTCAGCACGAAGGCAGGCCGGATTCTCAAGCCGGAGAGTCGCGCCAAGCGCGCCGAAAGCCTTTACGGCATCGACTGGGTCAAGGCGCTGCCTTTCGTCGATGAATACGACTATTCCTATGACGGCATCATGCGCGCCTTTGAAGACAGCCAGCAGCGTCTGGGCATGGACCATATCGACATCCTCTATCTCCATGACGTAAGCGGTGAATGGCATCGCGAAGCCTACGACACGCATTTGTCGGACTTGAGGGCCAGCGGCTACAAGGCTTGCGACGAGCTGCGCCGCACCGGCTCCGTCAAGGCGATAGGTCTCGGCGTGAACGAGACCGCGTCGGTCCTCCAGGTGGCGGAGGAATTCAACCTGGATTGCTCGATGGTCGCTGGACGGTACACCCTCTTAAACCATGGCGCGCTCGACCATTTCTATCCGGAAATGCAGCGCCGAGGCGTCGGCATCATCGCCGCCGGCATATACAACTCAGGCATCTTGGCCGAGGGCAGCAAGTCGAGGACGACGACCCGGACCTACGACTGCCAGCCCGCGCCCGAAGCGATTGTTCGCAAGGTCGAGGCGCTTGAGGCCGTCTGCGAACGCCACGGCGTCTCCCTCCCGACCGCGGCAACGCAGTTCGTCTACGCGCATCCCGCAGTGACTGCCGTAGTCCAAGGTGCTTTGACGCCGGAACATGTGGACGCAAACGTCACCGCGATCTCCACGCCGATCCCGGCGGCATTTTGGGATGACCTCAAGTCGTCGGGCCTCATTCCGGCGGCCGCGCCAGTGCCGGCGGCCTAACGGCGAGGACGGCAGAATTGGCTCGACCAAGACCCTCGGACATCCTTGTCACCTACCGTGTCGAAACGCCCGGGAGTCCCGAGGCATTGGCGGCTAAGATCGCAAGCGATCAGTCCACCGGAACGTTCGTAGACCTGCCGGGCGAGACGCCTGAACTCAAAGCTCGCGCGGCTGCGCGGGTTGTCGCCTTCGAGCGGCTGGACACGGCCGGCGCTCCTTCACTGCCGGCAAGGGGAGCAGCGTTCAATCGAGCGCATGTGACAATCGCCTATCCGCTCGAAGCTGTCGGCACCGACCTGTCCGCCCTGACGACGGTGGCGCTCGGCGGCGTCTGGTCAATCAAAGAGTTCACGGGACTTCGGGTCGTTGGCCTTGAGCTGCCGTCCGAGTTCGACGGGGTCTATCCCGGACCCCAGTTTGGGATCGACGGCTCGCGGCGCCTCACAGGCGTCTACGAGAGACCGATTATAGGCACCATCATCAAGCCTGCGTTGGGTCTAGCCCCTGATGAAACCGCGGATGTCGTTGACGAATTGATCAAATCCGGCGTCGATTTCATCAAAGACGACGAGAAGCTGATGTCGCCGCCTTACTCGTCGTTGGAGGCGCGCGTGACAGCGATCATGCCGCTCATCCGGGACCATGAACAGCTCACCGGAAAGAAGGTGATGTACGCCTTCGGAATTTCCGATGTCGATCCCGACGAGATGGTGCGTAAGCACGACATGGTGGTTCGCGAAGGTGGCAATGCCGCGGTTATCAACATCAACTCGATCGGAATGGGCGCATTCCTGTTCCTGCGTCGGCGTTCATCGCTCGCGCTGCATGCTCACCGTAACGGTTGGGATCTCCTGACCCGGCATCCAGGCCTTGGCTTCGACTTCTCGGTCTATCAGCAGCTTTGGCGCCTGTTGGGCGTCGACCAGTTCCAGATCAACGGCATCGGGGCGAAATACTGGGAGCCGGACGAGTCATTCATTCAGTCTTTCCACGATCTTCAGAAGCCGATCTTCCACGACGCCGACCGCCCTTTGCCTGTCGTTTGCTCAGGCCAATGGGGCGGCCAGGCACCCGAGACCTATCGCAGAACCGGACAGACGGTCGACCACCTCTATTTGTGCGGGGGTGGTGTGGTTAGCCATCCTGGCGGGCCTGCGGCGGGGGTAAAGGCCGTCCGCGCCGCATGGGATGCAGCCATTGCTGGCGTAGACCTCCAAGATTACGCGAAGTCGCATCCGGAACTGGCGCAGGCGCTCGCTAAGTTTGGCGCGAAATCACCGACATCAGAAGGGAAATGACACGATGGAGTACCGTCAACTTGGTCGGTCCGGTCTGAAAATCTCGCAGTTGGTCTTGGGCTGCATGAGCTTCGGCGTCGCGGACCGCGGCAACCATCTATGGACGTTGTCTGAACAGGACAGCAAGCCCATCATTAGGGAAGCCATCGAACTCGGCATCAACTGCTTCGACACCGCGAACGTCTATTCTGACGGTACCAGCGAGGAGATTGTCGGCAGACTTCTTAAAGAGATGGCGCCCCGCGACGAAGTCGTCATCGCCAGCAAGGTGTACGGCAAGATGCGAAATGGTGCGAACGCTGTCGGCCTTTCACGCAAGGCGATCATTGCTGAGGCAGAGGCTAGCCTGAAGCGCCTTGGGACGGATTACATCGATCTCTATCAGATTCATTTCTGGGACAACTCGACTCCGATCGAGGAGACGTTGGAGGCGCTGACCGACCTCGTCCGAAGCGGCAAAGTACGGTACATCGGCGCGAGCAATTGCTACGCTTGGCAGTTCGCGCGCGCACTCTATAAATCGGACGCCAGCGGATGGTCGCGCTTCATCTCAATGCAAGCGCAAATGAACCTGCTTTACCGTGAGGAGGAACGCGAGATGCTGCCGCTCTGCAAGAGCGAAGGCGTCGGCATCATCGCATTCAGCCCCTTGGCGCGCGGACGTCTCAGCCGACCATGGGAAGAAAGCAGCGTGAGGTCCGAGACCGACAATGTGACAGCACGATTCTATGGACATGCCAACCAGGCGGATCGGCACGTCGTGGATGTGGTCGCTAAGATCGCCGCAACAAAGAACATCTCTCGTTCGCTTGTCGCCATGGCGTGGCTCAACTCGAAGGCCGGCGTCACGGCTCCGATCGTCGGCGCGACCAAACTATCGCACCTGAAAGATGCGGCTGCCTCTCTTGACGTGAAGCTGACCGCAGATGAAATCAGGGAACTCGAAGCCCCCTATGCGCCTCACCAGGTCGTGGGCCTGAATTAATGGGGATCACTCGCCGCTTCGGCAATGGCGACCATGACATCGAAATAGCGGCCCGGATGCTTCGCAGCGGTGAAGTTGTGGCCTTCCCCACGGAGACCGTTTACGGGCTAGGCGCTGACGCGAGCAATCCAGCCGCGATCGAACGCATCTATGAGGCAAAGGGACGTCCACGGCACAATCCGCTTATCGTCCATGTTTCCGACTTTGAGATGGCCCGTCGGATGGCGGAGTTCAACCAGAATGCCGAGTTGGTGGCCGCCCGGTTTTGGCCCGGGCCCCTGACGGTGCTATTGCCGAAGAAAGCGGATGCCGGACTGGCCTCCGCGGTGACTGCGGGCCTGGCGAACGTAGCAATCCGATTTCCATCTTCACAGGTTGCCCAACGCCTCATCCGAGCGGTTGGATTTCCGGTAGCCGCGCCTTCGGCCAACCTTTCGGGGAAGATATCCACGACGCGTTTCGCGCAAGTGGTTCGCCAACTCGATAGCCGTATTGCGGGGATCATCGAAGATGACGCCTGCGAGCACGGGCTCGAGTCCACAATCCTGTCCTTGGTCGGCGCGCCTACAATCCTGCGCCAGGGTTCCGTTCCGCAAGAGTCGCTCGAAGAGCTACTTGGTCCGATGGGGGAGGCCAGAGAAGCGCTCGTCATCTCTGCCCCCGGACAACTGAGGAGCCACTACGCTCCCAACGCTGCCGTCTTGATGGAGGTCGACCAGCCAACGGCGAACATGGTTTGGGTCGGCTTCGGACCACCATGCGCGGGATGTCACTTGACGCTGTCCGCTTCCGGCGACCTAGAGGAGGCCGCCCGAAGCCTCTACGCGATCATGGTCGAGGCCGACGTTCTTGCAAAAGCGGGTGATGTGATCGGATTCGCGCCGGTGCCGACGTACGGCCTCGGTCGCGCCATAAACGATCGATTGAGGCGAGCGGCCGCCCCGCGTTCAACATAGGCTCGCTTGTCCCAGCTTTTCGAGCCGCTGATCTGAAAAGTGGAAAAAAGCCCTTGCGCACAAAGGTATGACCTTATACCTTACACCTCGCGGTTTAGAGGAGCCTGGGTGGGGAGGTATCTTGATGCTCACAATCTACGCCATGAATCCCCGCAAGCTGCCCCGTGGTCACGAGGCCTGCTCGACTAAGTGCAGGTCTGCTTCCCGCGCCAATTACCAAGCGGCCTAGCGGTAGGCGCTCCCAATGACATCGCCCAAGGATGATCCGATGACCGAACTCGAACTCAGGCCCCTCGGAAAAAGCAAAGTGCAGGTGACCTCGCTGGGACTTGGCACGGTTCCCTTGTCAGGCTTCAACGCCGATGTGTCGTATGACGAGTTCGAAGCCACGATCCTCGCAGGGTATTCGTCCGGAATCCGCTACTTTGATTGCGCGCCAATGTACGGCTTCGGGAAATCCGAGCACTACCTCGGGCATGCGCTCCGAGCGAACAAGCTGCGCCAAAACGTGGTGGTGAGCACCAAGGTTGGGCGCATACTGAAGCCCGCCAGCAGGACGAAGAAACTCGAGACCGTGTACGGCATCGACTGGATCGATCCGTTGCCATTTCTCGACGCCTACGACTATACGTACGACGGTGTCATGCGTGCGTTTGAAGACAGCCAGCAGCGGCTCGGTCTCGACTACATCGATATCCTTCTTGTCCATGATGTCGGTCGCGCCTGGCACGGCGACCAGAGCGAATTCTACTGGGACCAGCTTCGCGCTTCCGGCTACAAGGCGCTCGACGAGCTGCGGTCGAGCGGCGCGGTTTCGGCTATAGGACTGGGTGTGAACGAAACGGACTCGGTCGTCGGAGTCGCGCGCGAGTTTCAGATAGACTGCTCTCTTATTGCGGGGCGTTACACGCTGTTGAACCACGCTCCCCTCGAAGCCGCCTTTGATGAGTTGCTCAACCGAAACGTATCAGTCATCGCGGGGGGCATCTTCAATTCCGGAATTCTGGCGACCGGCGTTAGCGGAGCCACTGCCACCTATGACTATGGCAAGGTCCCGGCCGCCGTCGTCGAGAAGGTGAAGGCCATCGAGAGCGTCTGCACTGAATATTCAGTGAGCCTGCCCGCGGCGGCGATGCAGTTTGTCTACGCCCATCCGGCGGTGGCCACCCTCGTTATGGGAGCGAAAAGCGCCGCCGAAGTGGACCAGAACGTCAAGGCGATCAACGAGACGGTACCTTCGGCGTTCTGGGATGCATTGAAGGCGGCGAACCTCCTTCCGTCAAACGCTCCGCTGCCGAAGGCCGAGTGATGACTGTCAACCGCGACCTCATCCGCCGTGACTTCCAATGTGACGCGATTGTCGATCTGGTTGCGTCACCGGAAGCGCGCGCAGGTGTCGAAGCGCTTGTCAGAATTTATGGAGAGCTTCTGGCGATTTACTCGTTCACGCACCTCGCGTTGAGGGAGAAGGGCATGCGCCTATTGGCTGGCGAACTCGACGACCGTGCAGCCGAGATCAAACGGTCGGTAGCAGCAGCACGCTTGGTATTGCCTGGGTTCGTCGCCGAACAGCACGCGTTCGCCCACCTGGAAAAGGCAGACCGCCTGCTCGCCGAGGCGGATATGTTGTTGCAGCGCCGCGTGCTCCTCACAGACGCGCTGCTCTTGGGGGTGCTTTCAAACGCGGCGACGGAGCTCAGGCGCTCGGCCGCCATACTCGACACCACGACCTTTGACACAAGCAGCTGCTGTGCAGGGTCTTTATTTAGTCATGGGGAGGAAAACCATGGGAGCACATTCGATCTGGGTGCTTGAATACTCGCGCAGCCCGGCACACCCGGTGAGCGGGGTCTATTACGGCGCCCACAATCAGGGAACGATGAACCTGCCGTTCGCCTACATACTCATCAAGACCGGCGGCTCCGTCGTCTTGGTCGACGTCGGACACGACGCCAGCGATTTCGGAGGGCAGATCGCCAACTCGATCGGCGTCACTGGATGGACAAGTCCTGACATCGTCCTTGGCGAGTGCGGTGTGAGGCCACAGGACGTCACCCATGTCATCCTGACGCATGCTCACTTCGACCATATCGGTGGCCTAAAATTCTTCCCGAACGCGAAGATCTACATCCAGAAGAAAGAGCTGGAATCCTGGATGTGGATTCTCGCCAAGGGCCGCCGATTCCGGTCTCTACAGGCGGGATTGAATCCAGCCGACATCCTCTACCTGACCCAGGCAAACATCGAGGGCCGTCTCGAATTGGTCGAAGGCGAAAGGGAAAATCTGCTTCCTGGGATTCACCTGTATCCCGCATTCGACACGCACACCGCAGGCTCGCAATACGTCGTGGTGCAGAACGGCGAGGGAGACGACAAAATCGTCCTCTCGGGCGACGTGGTCTATACTCATAAAAACCTCAACGGGGGCGACTCGAATGATCCGTGTTTCGTTCCGCCGGGCCTCGCCAACGGCAGTCAAGCTCGCCTAATCGAGGCCGCCGAGGAGATGCTTGGGTTCGTCGGCAACGACGAGCGCCGCATCATTCCCATGCATGAGGAACGGTTGTCAGCACTCTATCCGTCGCGCGTGACAGATCGCGAGCTCATGCTCGTCGAGATATGTTTGGCCGACGGAGAACGTTCGAGAGTGTGACGGACTGGAGTGAAGCTGCACAGTTAATAATCGTCCTCCCAAGGCGATGCGCAGAGAAAAGGCCGGGTGTCGGCGCCACGCGGCCTTTTTTCGTTTCATCGTCCCTTTGCCCCGAACCCGAGGGCATTTTTGGGCGACGATGATGTGATGAACTGCGGAATATCACAACATTTATGGTTGATATGTGACGATAAATGTTAGATTACGAGATGCCACTGAGCGTCGATAGGGAGGGGCGAATGATCCCGGCGAATGCATCGATTTCCGATATGGCCAATGCGATCCGCGTTCTTTCGATAGATGCCGTTGAAGCGGCCAACTCGGGTCATCCGGGCATGCCGATGGGCATGGCTGACGCCGCAGCCGTGCTTTTTGCGAGACATCTGAAGTATGACGCCAGCGACCCAGCCTGGCCGGACCGTGATCGTTTCGTACTATCGAACGGACACGGCTCAATGCTGCTCTACAGTGCGCTCTATCTGAGCGGCGTGCAGGACGTCTCGATCGAGGAAATCCGCAATTTTCGCCAGTGGGGCTCCAAGACTCCCGGGCATCCTGAGTATGGCCATACCGCTGGCGTCGAGATCACGACCGGCCCGCTCGGGCAGGGTGTTGCCGGGGCCGTGGGTATGGCCATCGCCGAAAGGCGTCTCTCGGATGAATTCGGCCGGGAGCTCGTGGATCACTACACCTACGTCTTTTGCGGCGACGGCTGCCTGATGGAGGGCGTCGGCCAGGAGGCGGCCTCGCTCGCTGGCCACCTGAAGCTGGGCAAACTGGTTGTGCTCTATGACGACAACCAAATCACCATAGACGGTTCGACCGCCGTTTCCTTTACCGAGGACGTCCCGGCCCGTTTCGTAGCCTACGGCTGGCACGTCGAAAGCATCGACGGCCATGATCCGGCCGCCATCGATGCGGCAATCACCCGCGCCAAGGCTGAAACCGGCAGGCCGTCACTGATCGCGATGAAGACGGTCATCGGCTATGGCTCGCCAAACAAGGCCGGCAAGAGCTCGGCTCATGGCGCTCCTTTGGGAGCAGTCGAGGCTGCGGCGGCAAAGGCCGCCTATGGCTGGCCACTCGCGCCGTTTGAAGTCTCATCAGCAATACTTGAAAGCTGGCACGCAATCGGCACGAGAGGCGCTGGTGCTCGCGCCGATTGGAGGGCGCGGCTCGATGCCGTGGACGCCGGCCGGAAGGACGAATTCCTACGCCGCGTCGCCGGCACGATGCCGGACAACTATGGGGCAGTGGTTGAGGCCGCCAAGGGAAAACTCCTTGATCATCCCCAGGCAGTCGCGACCCGCAAGGCTAGCCAGATCGCCCTGGAAAGCCTGGCCGCCGCGCTGCCCGAGATGATCGGCGGTTCGGCCGATCTTACCCATTCCAATCTCACCCGTGTCGCGGCCGTCGACAGCGACTTCACGCCAACCGGCTCCGGGCGCTACGTCAGCTATGGCGTGCGTGAATTCGCCATGGCTGCGGCCATGAACGGCATAGCTGTGCACGGCGGCCTTATTCCCTACGGCGGCACGTTCCTGGTCTTTTCGGACTATTGCCGCAACGCAATCCGCCTCTCGGCGCTAATGGGAGTGCGCTCGATATATGTGTTAACGCATGACTCGATCGGGCTTGGCGAAGACGGTCCAACCCATCAGCCGGTCGAGCACGTGGCAAGCCTTCGCGCGATCCCGAACCTGCATGTCTTCAGGCCCTGCGATGCCGTCGAGACCCTGGAGTGCTGGGACATCGCGTTGCGCGACCAGAACACGCCGTCAGTCCTGGCGCTTTCGCGTCAAAACGTTCCCCAGCTCCGATCGGAGAGGGACGGCGTCAACCGGGCGGCAAAGGGTGCCTATGTCCTCAAAGAGGCTGGCCCATCGCGCGACTTGACAATTCTCGCTACCGGAACCGAGGTCGCGCTGGCCGTTGCCGCAGCCGCCGAATTGAGCAACCGGGGCATCCAGGCGGCTGTTGTCTCGATGCCGGCCTGGGATCTCTTCGAGAAGCAACCGAAATTGTATCGGGAGGCCGTCCTCGGTAGGGCGCCACGTATCGCGGTCGAGGCCTCGTCCAAGTTCGGCTGGACGCGTTACGTCGACAGTGAGGACGATGTTATCGGCATGAACGGGTTCGGCGCCTCCGCCCCCGCCGAAGTACTTTACGAACGCTTTGGCATCACCAAGCATGCCATCGTCACACTGGCTCTGGAAAAGTTGGGAGCAACGCGATGAACGTTCTCAGGCTTTCCAATGATCAGCCAGCGCGCGCCATGCAGGCGGTCGAGGACTATCTGGAAGACTGGGCAGGTCCGGACATGCTCCGCCTCGCCATAGCGAAGCAGATCGACGCCATCGTCAACGCAGCGCGCGCCTTATCGGCCAGAATCGCCTTGGGCGAAATTCCTGGCGATCCGGCTGAGATTGTCGGTGTCAATTCCGACAGCGACAAACAGAAGGCGATCGACGTCGCTTCACATCATTTGTTCCTCGGGCTGCTGCGGGAGGCCGGTGCGGCTCAGGTCCTGTCGGAAGAGGCCGAGGCACCGGCCATTTTCGCTGAATCGGGGCTCGCCATTGCCATTGATCCGCTCGACGGATCCGGCAATGTCGGACTGGGGGCCTCTCTCGGAACGCTCTTTTCTATCGCGGCCTTCAACCAGGGAGAGGACCCTTTCCTCAAACCGGGAAGCGAATTGCTTGCGGCCGGTTACGTGTCCTACGGAAACACTGTCGATCTCGGCTTTTCAGTCGGTGATGGGGTCGTCCTGTCGACGTTGAACTCCAGCGATGGAAGTTTTTACGTCACCCGAGAGAATGTTCGGATTGAGCCCGACACGGCGGATCTGGCATACAATGCCTCGTTGCATCGCCATCTCCTTCCGTCGACCCGTTCCTATGTCGACGATTGCCTGAGGGGCAGCACCGGGCCTCGCGGTCGCGACTTCAACATGCGCTGGCTGGGCGCTGCCGTCGGAGAACTTCATCGCATCCTCTTGCGAGGCGGGGTCTTCCTTTACGTTGCAGATACCCGTCCCGGCTACGAGCAGGGCCGCTTGCGGCATGTCTATGAAGCCAACCCAATCGCATACCTCATGAGGGCGGCCGGCGGTCTGGCTACCGATGGAAGGGTTGACATCCTTGAGAAGACACCACTGTCGCATCATTGCCGGACGCCATTGGTTTTCGGTTCAGCAAATGAAGTTGAAGTGATCTCCGGCCTGGTCCGTAACGCATAGGGAGGAAGCAATGGCTAGAATAACTTTACGCCAACTGTTGGATCACGCTGCCGAACATGCCTATGGCGTGCCTGCTTTCAACATCAACAACATGGAGCAGGCGCTGGCCATCATGGAAGCGGCCAGCAAGGCGGATTCTCCGGTCATCATGCAGGCCAGCCGCGGTGCGCGTGCCTACGTCAATGACATCATGCTGAAGCATATGATGGACGCTGTCACGGAGATCTATCCCAGCATCCCGGTCTGCGTGCATCTCGATCACGGCAATGAACCAACCAATTGCATGACGGCGATCCAGGCCGGGTTCACCTCGGTCATGATCGATGGATCACTGCGACCTGACGGCAAGACGCCGGCCAGTTGGGACTACAATGTCGATGTCACAAAGAGCGTGGTGGATTTCGCCCATTGGGGCGGCGTATCGGTGGAGGGCGAGCTTGGCGTGCTGGGGTCACTGGAAAGCGGCGTCGGCGAAGCCGAAGACGGACACGGCGCCGAAGGCCCGCTATCACACGATCAGCTTCTTACCGATCCTGATGAGGCGGCCGACTTTGTGGCAAAAACCAAAGTGGATGCGCTAGCGATCGCAATGGGCACCAGCCATGGCGCCTACAAGTTCACGCGCAAGCCCGACAGCGACGTGCTTGCAATGCACGTGATCGAGGCCATCCATGCGAAGCTGCCGAACACCCACCTTGTCATGCACGGCTCCTCGTCGGTCCCGGACGAGTTGCAAGAGATCTTCAACAGGTTCGGCGGCGAGCTCAAGCCGACCTGGGGGGTACCGGTCGAAGAAATTCAGCGCGGCATCCGGCACGGGGTCCGCAAGATCAACATCGACACCGATTGCCGCATGGCGATGACCGGCCAGGTCCGCCGCGTGCTGAGCGAAGATCCGTCGGAATTCGATCTGCGCAAATACATGAAGCCCGCCATGGCAGCCCTTTCCAAACTTTGTCGCGAACGCTTCGAAGCATTCGGCTCGGCTGGCCATGCGCACGGCATCGCGCCGTTGACGCTTTCCGAAATGGCCGACCGCTATCGCACCGGGACTATCCATTGAGTGCGACATGTTGGACATTGGGCGCGAGTCGATCGTAGGAACAGACGCCACGCGCGGGAGGCCCGCTAGCCGGCGGCGAACGGTGGAGGGGCCCTTGAAACGCGAAGAGCGCAGGCAGGAAATCATCGATCTTCTGATTGAGAGCCGCGCCGTTGATCTTGATGATCTCGCATCTCGCTTCGCAGTCTCGAAGATGACCATCCATCGCGACCTCGACGATCTCGAGCGAGCCGGCGTATTGCGCAAAGTGCGCGGTGGCGCGACCATCGACCCAGGCACCCAGTTCGAGAGTGATTTCCGCTTCCGAGAGCTGCAGGAGGCCGATGTGAAGCGGTCGATTGCGGCGGTAGCGGCTGAGCTTGTCGAGCCAGGCATGACCGTCATGATAAACGACGGATCGATGGCGGCGATGCTCGGTGACGTGCTGGCAAAGAAAAGGCCACTTACGATCATCACCAACAATGCAGCGATCATCGATCGGAACAAGGGTGACAGCGGCGCCACCCTGATCGCCGTCGGGGGGGTCTATTCCGCCAAGTTCAACGCCTATTTGGGGATTGTCGCTGAGGAAGCACTCTCGCGCTTGCGTGCCGACATAGCCTTTGTCTCAGCACCGGCCGCGTCGGGCCGCCTTGCCTATCACATGGACGATACCGTCGTGCGCAGCAAGCGCGCCATGATCGCCTCGAGTAGACAAAGCTGCCTTTTGGTCAATAGCCGGCGCTTTGGTCACACGGCACTGCACGTGCTGGCCGATCTCAACGATTTCGGCACGATCATCTCCGATAAGCCGTTGCCACACGAGACCGCTATGCAGCTCGAAGGTGGACGAACCACTGTCAAAATTGCCACCGAAGAGGGGATGCAATGACCGCAAACCGGCAGTTGTGGATTGGCACCAGCTGGAAGATGAACAAGACCCTTGCGGAAGCCCGTGTTTTTGCCGACGGCCTGCAAGGCGCCGACGGCGGGCGCCATGACCGTATCCAGCGTTTTGTCATTCCGCCTTTCACTGCCGTCCGTGAAGTCAAGACGATGCTGAGAGGGACTTCAGTCAAGGTCGGCGCGCAAAACATGCACTGGGCGGCCGAAGGAGCCTGGACCGGCGAAGTGTCGCCGGTCATGCTCAAGGATTGCGATCTCGATCTCGTCGAGCTCGGCCATTCCGAGCGACGCGAACATTTCGGGGAGACCGATGAGACCGTTGGCCTCAAGACCGAGGCGGCAGTCCGCCATGGCCTTGTGCCGCTGATCTGTATCGGCGAGTCGCTGGTGGACCGCGAAAGTGGCCGGGCGACCGATGTCCTGGCGAAGCAGGTGCGCGGCGCGCTCGGCAGGTTGACCGGCAGCCAGCGAGAGGCCGAGATACTGCTTGCTTACGAGCCGGTTTGGGCGATTGGGGAGCGCGGCATCCCAGCTGCCGCAGATTATGCCAACGCGCGGCACGCTGACATAGCCGGGTTCGCCCGGCAGATCCTCGGCCGCGGCGTACCCTGCCTCTATGGCGGCTCTGTCAATCCAACAAATTGCGAAGAACTGATCACCTGCCCCGACATCGACGGGCTCTTCATCGGCCGTTCGGCCTGGAACGTCGAAGGCTATCTCGACATCCTGGCGCGGTGCGCCGCCAAAATCTAAAGGAGACCGATATGAGAATCGCTGTAGCAGGAGACAGTGCGGGCGAGGGGCTCGCCAAGATTCTCGCCGACCACCTCAAGCACCGTCACGATGTGAAGGAGGTTTCGCGCACCGACGCCGGTGCGGACGCCTTCTATGCTACTTTGTCGGACCGCGTCGGCACCTCAGTGCTCAAGGGGGAGTATGATCGTGCCATCCTCGTTTGCGGCACAGGCATCGGCGTCTGCATCGCGGCCAACAAGGTGCCCGGCATTCGCGCCGCTCTGACGCATGACACCTATTCGGCCGAGCGCGCCGCGCTTTCGAATAACGCGCAGATCATCACCCTGGGATCGCGCGTCATCGGTCCGGAACTGGCGAAGTCGATCGTCGACGCCTTCCTGGCGCAGAACTTCGACGAGAACGGCCGTTCAGCCGGCAACGTCAAGGCGATCGACGAGGTTGACGCCAAATATAACCGGCCCTCCCAATACAAGTAAGTTTCGTTCCTTACGCAGGGCCTGAGTGAAGACCACGACAGTCACTCCCGCGCTTGGCGTGCTCGGCCGCTCATCTAAGTGGCCGATAATCAAATTGACCGCCCAAAGGCGCGAGCCAGTCGCAATTCGCGTCAGTGCAACACGATGAATAGCTTGCTGCCCAAAAAACTGGAAGACGTCCGGTTTGTGAGATGAACTACAACAAAGCCGACATTCGATTCTGGCCTCAATAAAGGCATTCGTCATCATGCGGGGTCAACCGCTCGCATGACGCGGGCGGGCTACGCTGTTCGGAGTTGTGGTTGCGCCCGCCACTCCCACCAAGCCTCGCGACGCCCATTGGCTCTTTTGCTCCTCGCGCTATTCCGCCTCGAACGCCTGCCTTCCCTTCGCGGACCATAGGTCGCGCGCATGCTCGCCTTCATGACTCTGTAGCTTCGCGGCGATCCAGAGCATCGCGCCGTAGATGACAGCGCGATCGTCATTGGTAAGTTCGGCGATGCCTGCCTTGACGACGAGACCGCCGAGTTCGATCAGATGTCGGGTGCGCTTCCGGCGCTCGATCTGCCACGTCCGCATGTCATTGCGAGCCAGAGCCGCTTGCCGGCGATTGTGTGTTGCCCAGTTGCGCTGCAGCGCTGCGAGGGTTGCACTGAGATACCGGAGCAGTTCGTCGGGACCTGCTCTCGAAAAACGTTACCCCACGCTTAGCCCATGCCTCACGCTTTGCGGCGTCTTTCGTTTCGGCGACTGCGGCCAGCGCTCCAGCCAGTTCGTCTGTGCTGAGTTGATCGGCGCCGGTGGCGATCACCAATTCTCCAAGCTGCTGCACTTTCCGCGTTTTGAGTTCCCGCGCTTTGTCCTCCAGGGCTTTTAGTTCGGCGTCGAAATCCCGTGATTTGCGCATGGCTGTCTCCATCAGTTGTCGATCGGAGGATGATAGAGGAGCGTCCCCTAGAAGGCTTCAGGGTTGCCGAGACAGCCCGGGACGGGCTGGTCCATCCCGAGAATTTTTCGAGGGAGGGCGCGCTTATACGTCGTGCCGACGTGCGCTTTGACGTGCAAATGATCTTGTCGCGATGGCGATCTATCATCTTCACGTCAAAGTTATTGGCCGCAAGGCTGGAAGCAGTGCTGTGGCGTCTGCTGCCTACCGCTCGGCTTCGCGGTTGCGCGACGAGCGGATCGAACGCAGCCACGATTTTTCCAGCAAGCGCGGCGTCGTCCATTCCGAGGTGATGCTGCCAGAGGACGCGCCGGAAGCCTGGAGCGACCGCGAACGCCTGTGGAACGATGTCGAGGCGTTCGAAATGCGCAAGGATGCGCAGCTTGCCCGCGAAGTGGAGTTCGCCCTTCCACGCGAATTCAGCCAGGCGGAAGGCATCGAACTGGCGCGCGACTTCGTTCAGGGGGAGTTCGTCAGCCGGGGCATGGTCTCTGATCTCAATGTGCATTGGGATACGGCGGAAGATGGCAGTACCAAACCGCATGCCCATGTCATGCTCACCATGCGGTCGGTGGACGAGAACGGCTTTGGTCCGAAGGTTCGAGACTGGAACGCTACCCAGATGGTCGAGCGCTGGCGCGAGCGATGGGCCGAGTTTGCCAATGAACGCTTGGCTGAACTCGACATCGACGCCCGCATCGATCATCGCAGTCTGGAAGCGCAGGGCGTTGCCTTGGAGCCGCAGACCCAGATCGGTGCGCCGGCACAACGCATTGAGGACGGTCGCCTCGACCCGGCCGACATCGAAGCCGATCGCGCCGAACTGCATCGGGAGATCGCGCGCAACAATGGCGCGCGCATCATCGCGGATCCATCCCTGGCGCTGGATGCGATCACGCATCAGCAATCGACCTTCACGCGAAAAGACATTGCGAAGTTTGCGCATCGCCACAGCGACGGAATGGAGCAGTTCGACGCGGTGATGGGAGCCATTAGCGGAGCGCCTGACCTGGTCGAACTCGGCAAGGACGGACGCGGCGAAGATCGCTTCACCACGCGGCAAATGATCGAGACGGAACAGCGCCTGTATCGTGCGGCGGAACGCATGGTTGCAGAAGGACAGCATGCGGTGGGTGATCTGGATCGTGCGACTGCATTGGCGGCCGCCAAGCAACATGGCCCTGTTCTGTCCGTCGAGCAGAGCGAGGCACTGGATCACATTACGGATGCCCGCGGCCTTGGTGTCGTTGTCGGTTTTGCCGGCACTGGCAAGAGCGCCATGCTGGGCGTCGCGCGCCAGGCCTGGGCGGCAGCGGGCTACGAGGTTCGAGGCGCCGCGCTCTCCGGCATCGCGGCCGAGAATCTCGAAAGCGGATCAGGCATCTCGTCGCGCACCATCGCCAGCATGGAACATAGCTGGGAACACGACCGTGATCTGCTCACTGGGCTTGACGTGCTGGTGATCGATGAAGCCGGCATGGTCGGCACGCGCCAGTTGGAACGCGTGCTCTCTCATGCGGCGGACGTTGGCGCAAAAGTCGTGCTGGTCGGTGACCCGCAGCAGCTGCAGGCGATCGAGGCCGGCGCTGCATTCCGTTCCATCCATGAGCGTCATGGCGGCGTCGAAATCGGCCAGGTGCGTCGACAGCGCGAGGACTGGCAGCGTGACGCCACGCGCGATCTGGCAACCGGCAGGATCGGTGCTGCGATCGGCGCCTATGATACACAAGGAATGGTGCATCAGGCCGCGACGCGCGATCAGGCGCGCAGCGATCTCGTCGCGCGCTGGGATCGCGATAGGCAGGCAGAGCCTCAGGTGAGCCGGATCATTCTCACCCACACAAACGACGAGGTGCGCGCGCTGAACAAGGCGGCACGCGAGCGTATGCGCGCTGCTGGAGATCTCGGCGACGAGGTTCATGTGGATGTGGAACGCGGTGCAAAGACCTTCGCACGCGGCGACCGCGTCATGTTCCTGCGCAACGAGCGCGGGCTTGGCGTCAAGAACGGCACGCTCGGCGTTATCGAAGAGGTCAGCGTCCAAGGGATGACGGTTCAAATCGACGACGGCAGGTCTGTGCGCTTTGACCTGAAAGACTATGCACACATCGACCACGGCTATGCCGCGACCATCCACAAGGTGCAGGGCATGACCGTCGACCGCACACATGTGCTGGCGACGCCGGGCATGGATGCGCATAGCAGCTACGTGTCCCTGTCCCGACATCGGGATGGGATGGATCTGCATTATGGCAGCGACGACTTCGCGACCCGCGAACGACTTGTTCGCACGCTGTCACGCGACCGCGCCAAGGATATGGCGTCGGACTACGACCAGATCGACCCAGCGCAGAGCTATGCCGAGCGGCGCGGGATCAGTTTCCGACAGCGCGTGGTCGAGATCATGCGCCGGGTCGTTCCGGAAAAGCTGCGCGAAAGAATCGGCGGGCTGCTGGACGGGTTGCGCTTGCCCGCAAGCGCCGAGCCCGGCCAGGACCGCGGGCACAGACCGGAAAGGGGAGACGGTGGAACGAAAAGGGGCGATGCCGGCCCCACGCCTGGGCCAGAAGCTTCCGCCAGGGGAGCGCAGCGCGAGGCGGATTTGCCGGTGGATCCGGAAGCCGCGTTGCGCAGCGCTCGCACGAAGGCGCTTGTGCGCCACGCGCGCGCGCTCGACGCTGTTACGCGCAGCGGAAATGCGGACGGGCAGGGGACTCCCGAGCAGACGCGCGAGTTGAGAGA
>NZ_RZSG01000329.1:0-6359 GCF_003997725.1 Mesorhizobium sp. M4A.F.Ca.ET.050.02.1.1 | reverse complement strand
GTCATCATCTGTTCGCTCACGATCGCCAGCCTCGCCTTGCCGAAGATCGCGCGTGGGCTGGTCGAGCCGGGCGCGGATCCTGGCGCCGCCGAGGAACGCCGGGCGCGCGTCGGCGCCGCCAACGCGGCAATCGCCAGAATCGAGAGCATCGCCAACGAGGGAGGCGAGGGCGAAGCCGCCGAGGCCAGGCTCGCGGTCGCCGACAGCATCGTCGCCGGCTACCGCCGCCGCATCGCCGCCTCCGATGAGGCCGAAGAGGCGCGCGCCGAAGCCCGCGAGGCCGGGCGTCTGGAGCTGGAGCTCAGGCACGCCGGCATCGAGGCCGAGCGAGGCGCCGTCCGTGCCATGTTCCGCAGCCGGGAGATCAACGACCATACGATGCGGGCGCTGCTTGCCGAGATCACGCTCACCGAAGCCTTGCTGAAAAGCCGGCGGGAGCGGAAATAGCGCTCACGCTGTCGTCCTTGGCGCAATCCGGCCAGCAAATTTCGCGGCGCAAACGTGGCGAGGCGAAAACAACTGTGTTAATGGCGCGGCAATGCATGTCGCCCAGAAGTGCGCAGCGGTTTTGGGGCAACGATATGCATGAACAAATTGCCCCGAACCGGAGGATTTCAGGCCATGGCAACAGCAGCGGCAGCGTCGAACAAATTCGAATCCTTCTTCGAGACCACGCTGGCCGACGCCGATCCGGAGATTTTCGGCGCCATCCGCAACGAGCTCGGCCGCCAGCGCCATGAGATCGAGCTGATCGCTTCCGAAAACATCGTCTCGCGCGCCGTCCTCGAGGCGCAGGGCTCGATCATGACCAACAAATATGCCGAGGGCTATCCGGGCAAGCGCTATTATGGCGGCTGCCAGTTCGTCGACGTCGCCGAGGAGCTGGCGATCGAGCGCGCGAAAAAGCTGTTCGGCTGCAACTTCGCCAACGTTCAGCCGAATTCCGGCAGCCAGATGAACCAGGCGGTGTTCCTGGCGCTGCTGCAGCCTGGCGACACCTTCATGGGCCTCGACCTCAATTCCGGCGGCCACCTGACCCATGGTTCTCCGGTCAACATGAGCGGCAAGTGGTTCAAGGTCGTATCCTACGGCGTGCGTAAGGACGACCACCTGCTCGATATGGATCAGATCGAGAAGACCGCGCATGAGACCAAGCCCAAGCTGATCCTGGCCGGCGGCACCGCCTATTCGCGTATCTGGGACTGGAAGCGCTTCCGCGAGATCGCCGATTCGATCGGCGCCTATCTGATGGTCGACATGGCCCACATCGCCGGCCTGGTCGCCGGCGGCGTGCACCCGTCGCCGCTGCCCTACGCCCATGTCGTGACGACGACCACCCACAAGTCGCTGCGCGGTCCGCGCGGCGGCATGATCCTGTGCAACGACGAGGAGATCGCCAAGAAGATGAATTCTGCGGTCTTTCCAGGCCTGCAGGGCGGCCCGCTGATGCATGTCATCGCCGCCAAGGCAGTCGCGCTGGGCGAGGCGCTGAAGCCGAGCTTCAAGCACTACGCCGAAAGCGTCGCCGCCAACGCCAAGGCGCTGGCCTCGAGCCTCAAGGAAACCGGTCTCGACATCGTCTCCGGCGGCACCGACAACCATTTGATGCTCGTCGATCTGCGCCCCAAGAATGCCACGGGCAAGCGCGCCGAGGCGGCACTCGGCCGCGCCAACATCACCTGCAACAAGAACGGCATCCCGTTCGATCCGGAGAAGCCCTTCGTCACCTCCGGCGTGCGTCTGGGCACGCCTGCCGGCACGACGCGCGGCTTCGGCCAAGCCGAGTTCCGCGAGATCGGCAAGCTGATCGCCGAGGTGCTGGACGGGCTGAAGGTGGCGAATTCTGACGAGGGCAACGCGGCCGTCGAGGCGGTGGTGAAGGCCAAGGTCGTGGCGCTCACCGATCGCTTCCCTCTCTATCCCTATCTCGGTTGACCTGAAGCCTCGCGTCATTCTTATTGGCCACCACGAGAAGCGCCGCTCCGGCTGGGGCGGCGTCCGGACAGGAGCCTTATTGATGACGCGAATTCTTTGTCTCGGCGCTCTTGCGGCGCTTCTAAGCGCCTCGCCGTTGACCGGCGCCGCCCAGGCGCAGACCACGACGACGGCGCCGAAGGCCGAGACGGCTCCGGCCGCATCGCCTGCGCCTGCATCTCCCAAGACCGAAACCTTCGGCAGGTGGTCCACCATCATCGATGAAGTCAACACCGGTGAGGACGTGCGCAGGACCTGCGCCGCCTCGACGGCGTTCCTCGACCAGAACGGCACCGGCGGCACGCTGACGCTCGCCATCTCGAACGGCGACGCCCTGCCGCCCGACGGCTATCCGAGCCTGGTCATCGCGCTGCGGAACAAGGATCTGCCGGCCGGCGAGAACATTCCCGCCGTGTTCGGTGACGACAAGGGCAAGGTCAAGGCGACTGTCAGTGCCGATATCGGCGACCAGTGGATGCTGGACAACAAGAAGGAGGTCGCGCTTGCCCTGTTGCGCGCCATGCGGCGCGCGGCCGCGATCGATGTCGTCTTCGCCAACAAGCCGGTTGCCAGCATATCGATGGACGGTTTCACCAAGGCCTACCGCAGCCTTGGCGCATCCTGCGGCTTCGCGACCAACGACGTCGCGCCCTGACAGGCAGCAAGGAGCCGCGCCATGGACATTCTCTGGAAAGGCGTCGTCGGCGGCCTCGTCACGGCGCTGATCGTCTGGGCCTCGAAGCGCGGCAACGTCCTGCCCGGCATCCTGCCGCTGGCGCCGACCTTCGCCGTCATCGCGCTGCTCGCCGTCGGCGCCAAGGGCAACTCGACAGGCTTTCGCGAGGCCTGCCTTGCCGGTTTCAGGACGATCCCGGCCTATCTCGCCTTCCTTGGCGCCTGCTGGCTGTTCATCGAACGGGTCGACTATCGGCTGGCCGTTCTCGGCGGCATCGCGGTCTGGCTGGCGGCGGCGCTGGCAATCTTCCTCGCGCCTCGCTATCTCTGAGGCACGAAGGCCGGCCGTCATTTGCCATTCCGGCAAAAAGCTCTAAGCCTTCCGCTCACCAAGAATCGCCAACCGAAGGCTCTCCATGCGCTGTCCCTACTGCCAGTCCGAAGATACGCAGGTGAAGGATTCGCGTCCCGCCGAGGATGGCGCGGCGATCCGCCGGCGGCGCGTCTGCCCCGATTGCGGCGGCCGTTTCACCACCTTCGAGCGCGTTCAGCTCCGCGACCTCGTCGTGGTCAAGAAATCCGGCCGCAAGGTGCCGTTCGACCGCGACAAGCTCCTGCGTTCGGTCGAGATCGCGGTGCGCAAGCGCAATGTCGATCCCGAGCGCATCGACCGCGCGGTGACCGGCATCGTGCGCCAGCTCGAAAGCTCCGGCGAGACGGAAGTGGCGTCGGGCGAGGTCGGCCGGCTGGTCATGGAGGCGCTGAAGTCGCTCGACGACGTCGCCTATGTCCGCTTCGCCTCGGTCTATCGCAATTTCCGCGAGGCCAAGGATTTCCACGAGCTGCTCGGCGAGCTGAAGGGCGACGAGGACAAGGGCGAAGAGGACGCCGGCTGAGCATGGCAGGGCCACAGGTGAGTCGAGCCGAGCAGGAGGCTCTCGATAGGCGCTTCATGGCGGCGGCGCTGAGATTGTCGCGGAAGAACGCCGGCCGCACCTCGACCAACCCATCCGTCGGCACGATCATCGTGCGCGACGATGGCGACGGGCCGATGATCGTCGGCACCGGCGTCACCGCGGTCGGCGGCAGGCCGCATGCCGAGACCGAGGCGCTGGCCGAGGCCGGCGAGCTCGCGCGTGGTGCTACGGCTTACGTTACATTGGAGCCCTGCGCCCATCACGGCCGCACGCCGCCTTGCGCCAACGCGCTGGTCAATGCCGGCATAGCCCGCGTCGTCGGTGCGGCGAGCGATCCCGATCCGCGTGTTTCCGGCCAGGGTTATGCCATCCTGCGCGCCGCCGGCATCGAGGCGGTGGAGAAGGTGCTGGCAGCCGAGGCCTCGGAGCAGATGGCTGGTTACCTGATTCGATCTCTCAAGAAACGCCCGGAAGTGATCCTGAAGCTTGCGCTTTCCAGCGACGGCAAGATCGGCATCGAAGGCGAGGGACAGGTCGCGATCACCGGCGATATCGCGCGTCGCGAAGTCTATCTGATGCGCGCCGAAGCCGACGCCATCCTGATCGGCATCGGCACCGCGCTGGAGGACGACCCGGCGCTGACCGTGCGGCTGCCTGGGCTGGAGAACCGCTCGCCGGCGCGCATCATCCTCGATCGCCAGATCAGGCTGCCTGAGGCGTCGAAGCTGGTCTCAGGCGTCGACCGCGTGCCGCTTTACATCGCCGCTTGCCTCGAGGCCGATCCGCAGCGGCGCGCCACGCTCGAACGCGCAGGCGTGCACTTCATCGGCACGGAAACCTATGGCGGTGAGGTGGCCTTGCCCGAATTGTTAGAGGATCTGGCCGCGCTCGGCATGGCGAGCGTGCTGGTCGAAGGCGGCGCCAAGGTGGCCAAGGCTTTCCTCGACGAAGGGCTGGTCGACCGCATCGTGCTGTTCGGCGGGCCGGACGCGATCGGCGAAGAGGGCATTGCATCGCCCATCGACGCCGACCATATCCCGGCAGGGTTTCGCAAGTTGCGCGAGATGCGCTTCGGCGAGGACAGCTACGCCGAGTGGGTAAGACCATGATCCCAAAAAGTGGGAACCGGTTTTTGGACCAGATCATGGTCAACCTGAAAAACAGAGATATTTGATGTTTACCGGAATTGTTACCGATGTCGGCACCGTCGCTGCCGTGAAGCCGCTCAGGGAAGGGGTCGGACTGCGCATCGACACCGCCTATGACCCGGAAGGCATCGCCATCGGCGCCTCGATCTCCTGCGCCGGCGTCTGCCTGACGGTGACGGCGCTGCCGGAAGGCGGCTCCAACGCGCGCTGGTTCGAGGTCGAGGCCTGGGAAGAAGCGCTCAGGTTGACGACCGCGATGGGCTGGAAATCCGGCACCAGGATCAATCTGGAACGGGCGCTGAGGATCGGCGACGAGCTCGGCGGCCACATCGTCTCCGGCCATGTCGACGGCACGGCCGAGATTATCGAGCGCAAGGACGAGGGCGACGCCGTGCGCTTCACGCTCGAAGCGCCGCGCGAGCTCGCGAAATTCATCGCGCCAAAGGGTTCGGTCGCGCTCGACGGCACCTCGCTCACCGTCAACAAGGTCGAGGGCACGCGCTTCGACGTGCTGCTCATCCACCATTCGCTGACCGTCACCACCTGGGGCGAACGCCAGGTCGGCGACCGCGTGAACCTCGAGATCGACACCATGGCCCGCTACGCGGCGCGCCTGGCGGAGGCCGCGAAAGAGGGGCTTTGAGCCACCCCCGCAAATTAGACCGGGCCTGAGCATCGGACAAAGCTTGCGAATGCTGCCGCTTCGGCCTAAGTCACCGGCGATCCCCGGAGACATCTATGGCTGGCATATCCCAACACGGCAAAGCGTTCATCCGTCCGAAGGACAAGGCGCACCTTCTCATCATCGAGGCGCGCTTCCATGACGACCTTGCCGACGCGCTGCTCGAAGGCGCAACGAGTGCACTGGACGAGGCAGGCGCGACCTATGACGTGGTCACAGTTCCGGGCTCGCTGGAAATCCCGGCAGTAATCACCTTCGCGCTCGACGGCGCCGCCGAAGGCGGCACCACCTATGACGGTTTCGTCGCGCTTGGCACCATCGTCCGCGGCGACACCTACCATTTCGATATTGTCGCCAATGAATCGAGCCGCGCGCTGATGGACCTCTCCGTGCAGGAAGCGATCTGTATCGGCAACGGCATCCTGGCCACCGAGAATGACGCCCAGGCCTGGACGCGCGCCAGACGCTCGGAAGGCGACAAGGGCGGCTTTGCCGCGCGCGCGGCGCTGACCATGATCGCCCTCAAACAGCAGCTGGGAGCCCGATCGTGAGCGAGCCCGCGTCGCCCGGCCAGCCCACGGTCCGCCACGCCAACAAGCGCGGCGCCGCCCGGCTCGCGGCCGTGCAGGCGCTCTACCAGATGGACGTTGCCGGCAGTGGCGTTATCGAGATCACGGCCGAGTACGAAGCGTTCCGGCTCGGCAAGGAAGTAGACGGCGCGCTCTATCGCGAGGCCGATGCACAATGGTTCCGCGCCATCCTCACCGGTGTTGTCGAGAACCAGAAGACCATCGATCCGGTCATCCGCCAGGCGCTAACCGACGACTGGCCGTTGTCACGGCTGGATTCGACACTGCGCGCCATCCTGCGCGCCGGCGTCTATGAATTGATGAAGCGCGACGACGTGCCGGTGGCGGTGATCGTCTCGGAATATGTCGACATCGCCAAGGCCTTCTACGAGGA
>NZ_RZSG01000328.1:0-6369 GCF_003997725.1 Mesorhizobium sp. M4A.F.Ca.ET.050.02.1.1 | reverse complement strand
CCATTACGCCGCTCGGCATGGGCAGCTACGACAGCAACGCCTTCCAGTCGGCCGACGGCGTCGAGCGCTACCGGCCGCTCGAGGGTGCAGCGGCCGGCGCCGAGACGCTGCTGCGACAGCGGCCGGGCACGGTCGAGGTGTCGTTCGAATTGCCGGACGACCAGGCCCTGGCCGCCCGCGTCGTCGAGGCGATCTACCAGGCGCACAGCTACGAGGAGCCGGTGATCCGCATCCAGCCGCTGCTTGCCAGCCGTTCGAAGGGCCTTGACGACCGCGCCAATCCCAACCGCTGGTGGAACACGACGGGCGATTGGAAGAAGGCCGCCCCGCCGGTCAGGGAAGACGCTTGACCGCCAACCTTGCAGCCGCCGGCTGGTTCCCCTTGCCGGCGGCAAGGCGCATCGAGCGTCGCCGCAGCCCGTCCGGGCTTGACTTTCCGGGCGCGTTCTTTATGTGTCGCGCCAAGTTTCCCGCGTCCGGGTGTTTTCCCCGTGCTCCAGCGGCCAAAACTCCACGAACATTAACGGACGAACATCATGGCCAAAGCCGCAAACATCAAGATCAAGCTTCTGTCGACCGCCGACACCGGTTTCTTCTACGTGACCAGCAAGAACAGCCGCACCAAGACGGACAAGCTGTCGTTCCGCAAGTACGATCCGGTCGCCAAGAAGCACGTCGAGTTCAAGGAAACCAAGATCAAGTAATCCGGTTTCCTCCGAGAATGCCGAAACGCCGCCCTTTGGGCGGCGTTTTTGTTTTGGTCGGCGATTCGCCTGACCCGATAGAAAGCAGGATCTTCCGCCGATTGGCACGAAGTCCCGACGTTCACTTTTTGGAAAAAGGGGGCCGGTCGGCGTTTGGCAGCGGTACGAGGAGGCCACTATGTGCCAGCGCCGGCCGGCCGACCCCACGGACCCAGGAGATGCGGCGGACCTGAGCATCATGGGGTATTTGTCGGAACGATCCGGCGGTCTACCCTCGTGCCGGCCTCGTTTTGTCTATGCTGTACATTTGCGCAAGGCCTTATGAAAATCAACAGTTTCTTAACCAAGCCTCCCGAATCGCTTGGATTAAGGTAAATTGCTAACCCTGTCGGATTGACCGGATAAATTGGCGCTCGGGCCTACGCCGCCTTGGCAACGACCCGGTTGCGCCCGCCGCTCTTGGCCTCGTAGAGAGCGAGATCGGCGCGCTTCATCAGGGCGGCCACCGTATCGGCCCCCTTCAGCAGAGACGACACGCCGACGCTGACGGTAACCTCTATCGTCTTGCCCTCATGCCCGACCATGAACGGCATCTGGGCGATCTCGGCGCGGATGCGTTCCGCGACCTTCTCGGCCACTGCACCTTCCGTGTCCGGCATGACCACCACGAACTCCTCGCCGCCGAAACGGCAGGCGAGGTCGATGCCGCGCACGTTCTTGCGCAACCGCCGCGCGAATTCGCGCAGCACATCGTCGCCGCCGTCATGGCCATGCGCATCGTTGATCGATTTGAAGCGGTCGAGGTCGGTGATCATCACCGAAAGCGGCCGTCGCCGCGCCACCGCGCGGTCGAACAGCGTCTGCAGGTGGCTGTCGAGGTAGCGGCGGTTGTGCAGGCCGGTCAGCCCGTCCGTCACCGCCATCTCGATGGTCTGGGTGACGCTGGCGCGGAGCTGGTCGTTGTAGCGCTTGCGGCGCACCTGGGTGCGCAGCCTCGCCGTCAGCTCATGCTGGTCGACCGGCCGCGTCAGGTAATCGTTGATGCCGAGCTCAAGGCCGCGGATGATGCGCCCCTCCTCGCCTGCGTCGGCAAGCAGGATGATCGGCAGGAAACGGGTGCGGTCTAGCGAACGCAGTTGCGAGCACAGTCTCAGCGATCGAAATCGGCGAAGGCCGTCGAGATCAGCACGCATTCGTAAGGCGTTTCGGCGGCCTGGAAAAAACCGGCATTGGGATCGGTGGCGACGTCGAGTTCGGCGCTGGTGCGCAGCATCTTCCGGATGCGCTCGAAGGAGGATTTGCGCTCGTCGATCAGGAGCACCTTCGGCTTCGCATCCTCGGCGGAGAAGTTGCGGCTCAACAGCTCCTCTATGCCGATGTTGCGGGTGGTCGAGGCGCGCAGCCGCAATTCGTCGGTCAGCGACTTCAGCCGAACCAGGCTCTTGACGCGCGTCATCAGTTGCAGGTCGTTGACCGGCTTGGTCAGGAAATCGTCGGCGCCGGCCTCGAGACCGCGCACCCGGTCCGAGACCTGGTCGAGCGCGGTGATCATGACGACCGGGATGTGCGAGGTCGCCGGGTCGCTCTTCAACCGACGGCAGACCTCGAAGCCGTCCATGTCGGGCATCATCACGTCGAGCAGCACGACATCGACCTTGCCGTTCTCGCAGGTCTCGATGGCATCCGGCCCGTTGGAAGCGGTCAGCACCTCGAAATACTCGGCCAGCAGCCTGACCTCGAGCAGCCTGATATTGGCAGGGATGTCGTCGACGACGAGGATCCGCGCGGTCATCTCACAAGGCTCCGGTCTGGCTGTGCATCAGGCATCGCCCAGGTAGGATTTGATGGTCTCGATGAAGCGCGGCACCGAGATCGGCTTCGAGATATAGGCCTCGCAGCCGCCCTGGCGGATGCGCTCCTCGTCACCTTTCATGGCGAATGCCGTCACCGCGATGACCGGGATCGAATGAAGGTCGTCATCCTCCTTGAGCCATTTGGTCACCTCCAGCCCCGACACTTCGGGCAGTTGGATGTCCATCAGGATCAGGTCGGGCCGGTGCTGGCGCGCCAGATCAAGCGCCTCCAGGCCATTGCGTGTGCGAACAGTGTCGTAACCGCTGGCCTCGATGAGGTCGCGAAAGAGCTTCATGTTGAGCTCGTTGTCCTCGACGATCATGACCTTCTTAGGCATCGATTTCCCGTCCCGACGGTCCTCGGCGCCGAAGACCATCGTCATGCGTCCTTGCCGGATCGCACCCAACCCGCATCCACCCTACGCCAATATGCTTGACGAAACGCAAACCGGCCGCTCCCAAAAGCTGTCCGGATTCCGGCCCGCGCAGTGTGATGGCTTGCCTCAAGCGACGCTTGCCGTTACTGCGGAGAGACTCAAGTTCCACGCACAAAAGGTAGTCATGGCAAACGCAGCGTCAATGCGCGAGGAAGCGGAAGCCCTTGCCATCAGGGCACTCGGCTTCGTTGCCGCCGATCCGGAGCTTTTGCCGCGCTTTCTGGCGATCACCGGCATCGAGGCGCACTCGATCAGGCGGGCGGCGAGCGAGCCGGGGTTTCTGGCGGGCGTGCTGCAGTTCATCCTTGCCCATGAGCCGACGCTGCTGCGCTTCGCCGAGGAGACCGGCACGCCGCCGGCCGCCGTTGGCAAGGCCTTGCGGGCGCTGCCGCTCGGCAATGACGACCATGAGCGCTCGGTATGAGCGACGATCCCGAGACGGCGCGGCAGATCGAGGAGCTTGCCGCCGACGACCGGCCGCTTTTGGTGCTCGACGTCGATGACGTCGTGCTGGAATTCATCCGGCCGTTCCCGCATTTCCTGAAATCGCGCGGCTTTGCCCTGACGCTTGCCTCCTTCCGCCTCACCGGCAACATCGCCGAGACGGCGAGCGGCCGGCTGATCGAGCAGGCGGAGGTGACGGCGCTGCTCGGCGAGTTCTTCGACGCCCAGGCCGAGTGGCAAAGCGTCACCGACGGCGCGGCGCAAGCGCTGTCAACATTTGGCGGCCGCGCCGAGATCGTGCTGTTGACGGCCATGCCGCACAAGCACCGCGCGGTGCGCCGCGCCCATCTCGATGCGCTCGGGCTGACCTACCCGCTTCTGACGACCGAAATGGCGAAAGGCCCGGCCGTCGCCAAACTGCGCGGCGCCAAGGGCCGGCCGGTCGCCTTCGTCGACGACCAGCCGTACAACCTTGCATCGGTGCGCAATTCGGTGGCCGACGCGCATCTCTTCCACCTGATGGCCGACAATTCGTTGCGCGCCTTCCTGCCGCCAACGCCTGACGGCATCGTCTCGGTCGAGGACTGGCACGAGGCGGCGCCGAAGATCGCCAGCGCGCTCGGACTCTAAAGCTCGGGGCGGGAAACCGCTCCGCGCTTTCCTGAAAATGCGTCAGGGCTGCAGCTTCGTGCCCGACCCGCTGTTGACCTCGCCGGGAATGACATCCTGGTCGGCGCTGTCATCCGGATTGGTGCTGTCGTCCTGGACCGGGTCGGCCGGCTTCAGCATGGCGCCATTGACCGTCACCGAACCATCGGGCTTGGCGTTGATCGCCCATTCGATACGTCCGTCCGGCAGCGTCTTGCCGAACCCTTTGACCGCAAGCACCATCGGAAAATACTGCGCGGCTTCCGGGTCGGTCTTGGCCGCGGTCTGCAGGGCTTCGACGATCTTGTCGTAGCCGGCGATGTCGACGGTCATGCTCGCATCCGGCTTCTCGCCGGGGAAGGTCATCTCGCCTTCCAGCGCGATCTCGATGTCCTTGTTCTTCAGGGTGCTGTGGCCGATGACGGCCTTGGGCGTCTTGGCCAGGAAATCGGCGGAGATCTGGTCGCCGAAATCTTCCGGCAGCGGCGGATTCTTATTGAGATCAAGCGTTTCGATCGCCTTCTTCGCCATGCTGTCGAGGTCGATGTTGGCGCCACCGAAGTTCAGGTCGATATCGGTGGGAAGCAACGCCACACTCCAGCCGGGCAGCATTTGCTGCGGGATCGTCAGGCCTGATGCCTTGATCACGTAGTTGATCTTGCCGCTCTGAGAGATACCGTCCATTCCAAACGCCGTGCTGAGTTGCGTGGCGCCGAAAGTGCCGACCGGGCTCTCAACCGCGAAATCCTTGAACCCATACGCTCCGTCGAGCCGTTCCCACAGCGGAAGCGCGGCCAGCAGCAGCGACTTGAGCTGCGCCTGGTTCGCCTTCAGCGTCGCCTCGTCCTCATTGGCCACGGCAAAGGCGAGCAGGTCGAGCAGCGGCTTGGTCCGCACGCCCTTGCCGTTCGCATCCACCGACAGCTCCGGCGACTTTATCGTCACCGGAAACTTCATCCCGCTCTCGGGATCGTCGAAATTGACTGCCTCGGTGAAGCTCGACATCTTCTGCGTCATCGTGACGTCGACGCCGCCATTGGCGGCCTTGGTCGCGGCAAAGTTCGCCGTGCCGGCGCCGAAGCTGGCATCCACATGCTGCTTGGCGTCCTTGGACGTCATCGTCATGCTGGCTATGGTGCTGACGCCGCTGGTGAAGGCTGCGAGCGCGGGGTCATAGACGCCGCTGCCCTTGCCGTCCTTGACGGTGAACTGTGTGCTTTGCAGTCCTTCCGGCCCGTTGAACTCGAAGGATGCGCTCTGCGAGAAATCCATCGAGACGTCCCAGGACCCGTCGCTGCGCGGCTTCACCTTCAGGATGTAAGGAGCGACATCGAACTTAAGCAGCTTCTGGTCCGGCAGGGCCTCGATCAGCGCCTTGAAATCAATCGCGACCCGGTAGGCGTCGCCTTCGACGGAGACCTTGAGCATACCAGTGTCGAGCGCCTTCCTGCCGACGTAGCGGGACAGGTCCTCGGAAAGCTGCTTTGCGCCTTGGCTATCGACCGTCTGGGCGAAAGCCGGCGCGCCGAGCGAGAGAAGGAAAACTAGGGGCAGGACACGCTTCACGTCGATTCTCCGTTGACCTCGGAAGACAAAAGCGCTTCGCGCTTCTGGTAGGCAAATACCATCACAGCCGCAAGACAAAGGCTAGTCGCCTTGCAAAAGCACCAGCCGCATCAGCGGCCGGCCGGGCTTGCGCTCGACAAGCCTCTCGAACCCGGCCTTCTCGAAGACCCGCGATGATCCGACGAACAGCCCGATCGAACGCGAATCGCGCGACAGGTCGATCGGGCAGGCCTCGACCAGCCGGGCTCCGTTCTGCCGGGCAAACTCGATGCCGCCCTCGACGAGGCGATGCGAGATGCCCCTGCCCCGCGCCTTGACGCGGATGAAGAAGCAGGAAATCGCCCAGACACTGGCGTCGGCGGTATCGGCCGGGTCGACCGGCGCCGATCCCCTGCCCGGGTTGTTCCATTCGGGTACGTCGGCGCGCGGTCCGATCTGCATCCAGCCGACCGCCTTGCCATCCTCGAAGGCCAGCAGCCCGGGCGGCGGCCCGGCCTCGATTCGCGCCTTGATATGATCCTTGTTGCGCTGCTTGTCGTTCGCCCGGCGCACCGCCGGCGCCAGCCGGAAATGCGTGCACCAGCAGCCGTAGCAGGCGCCCTGCTTGCCGAAAAGATCCTCGAAATCCGCCCAGAGCTCGGGCGCCAGCGGCGCTATGGTCGTGCTCATGAGTTCTCCCCAGGCCAGCCTTGTTGCAGGCCCTGCACTGTCGTACCA
>NZ_RZSG01000327.1:0-6374 GCF_003997725.1 Mesorhizobium sp. M4A.F.Ca.ET.050.02.1.1 | reverse complement strand
CCAGGAAGAACTCGTCGATCAGCACCTGAGCGACCTCCGTCGCGGCCCCGTTTTCGCCGCGCAGCCGGTGCTGGAACAGGAACATGTGCAGCGACAGCATCTCGAAACGACCCAGCGGCGTATCCGGTACATTCCAGTCGGAATAAAACACGGTTTGCCGCGCCGCCGCCACGATTTGTGCGTAAAGCGCCTCGGTGATAGCGCGGTTGGCATGGCGTTCGCGGCCAAAAAGGCGTTGGAACATTGAGGGTGGTCTCCCGGGGACCTTTTGTTGAATTGGCCTTGTTGCATCGGCAGGCAAGCTGGTTTACCGGTTTTGCCGCCCAGCGCAAGTTGCGGGGATGTGATGGAGAATTGTTGTTGGGTGCGCTGAAATTCAAGTCGCTTTTTACGCCTGTTTCGGCGGGCGCGGCCTCTCTGCTGGTGGCGGTATCCGCGCTTTCGGCCTGCAATTCGTCCAAGATGATGGGTGACCTCAACCCCAGCGAGACGCTGACGCAGGGTTACGTCATCGACCAGCAGGCAATCGACTCGGTGCCGGTCGGGTCGAGCCGTGAGCAGGTTCTGCTGGCGCTTGGTACCCCGTCGACGACGGCGACCTTCGACAACGAGGCCTTCTACTACATCTCGCAGACGCGCAAGCGCTATGTCGCCTTCGACAAGCCGCATCTGGTCGACCAGAAAGTGCTGGCGGTCTATTTCGGCGCCGACGGCCGCGTCACCCAGATCGCCAATTACCGGCTGAAGGACGGCAAGATCTTCGACTTCATCTCGCGCACCACGCCGACCGGCGGCAAGGACCAGAACTTCCTCAGCCAGATCATCAACGGCGCCAGCAAGCTGGCGCCCGGCCTGCCCGGCGGCGGCAACGGCATGTGATCGACGGCCGGCTCGCTTTTCGCACGCGGGCAACACAGAATCAGGCAGCCAGGGACCCGCCGGATCGCTCCGGCGGGTCTTTGCTTGGTACTGACCGGTCGTTGCGGCTCAAGGAGGCCGGCTTTCCTCCAAGAGCAAAAGCAAAGCCACCGAATGTCCCGATGATCCTTTATTGATCATGGGGCGGGCGCAACTTCTGCGTTAGCCGTTTATCCACCACAAAACGCAATGGCGCTTGGGTTTCATCTGCCTATAATTTTTGATCCGCAAGATCAGCCGGATCGGAGGGTCAGATGAGCCGCATCGTCATGTACGACCAGATCGGCGCCCGCAAACCGGTCCAGAGCTTCGTCCTGGACTGGAAGGACGGCGTGCCGTGCACGCTCCGGCAGATCATCGCCGAACGCGTGCTGCTGGAGCATGACAGGTTGCACGCCTCGCGCAACGACGCAGCGATAGAGACGCTGCTCTATGCGCCAAACACCGGACCGCTCAAGAAGACGAACCCGGACTTGGCGGTGGCGGCGGCGATCGAGGCCTTCTCGCGCAACGCCTTCATGGTCGTCGTCGGCGGCAAGCAAATGATTGCGCTGGACGATGTGGCCGTCATTTCAGCGCGCACGGACGTCGTCTTCATAAAGCTTTTGCGGCTCAAGGGGGGTTGAGTGGATGGGCAATGGAAGGTTGTTTTCGGGTCTCAGGGCAGCGGCCGCTGCATTCGGCAAGGTCGTCGCCGGCGCCCCGCGTGCGAACGAGCCGGCGCCGCTCGCCGACATAAATAGGATGGTCGAGCGCCTCCATCGCGCCCATGCCGACCGGGAGCGGAGCGAGGCGGAGACATTGGCGCGGGATATCGAGCTGGCCTCATCCGCCGGCGGCTCGCGTCCGATGATGGCCGAACTCGTAGCCCTCATCCGTGCCTATGACACCGCGAACTCGGAGCAGGACCGCAAGGATATCGCGAGCCGCCTGCGCGCTTTGTCAGCGGAACAGCGCGGCGGATTGTTCGATGCCATCGACTTCCTGCGGGCACGCTTCGGCTGGGGTCCTGAGGTGGCCGTCTATGTGCGCAGCCGGGAGGGCAAGACCCCGCCCAAATTCGCGCGCTTCTGCGAGAGCTTGAGCCGGGATCTCCTGCGCAGCGGCTTCCAGACGAACGCGCCGAGAACCGCCACCGCGCTTCGGCTGCTCGCGAACGACCAGGCCGGCATGCACCTCAAGGGCACGATCGGCTGGTCGGGCGGATTGCCCAAGCTCGGCATCGTCCGCGAGATCGAGCGCACGGTGAAAAACGGACAGGCTCTCGGCGCCGAAGACCGGGCCAACGCCGCCAGGCTCATCGCGCTGGTTTGCGATACGCAGTACTACAAAAACAGGACCGGACCGGAAAAGACCGATCCACCACTGATCGTTTCGCTGAAGGCGCTTGCCGGGGCCGGCCAGCAGGACAGTTTCTTTGCGCGCATGCGGGCCAATCCGCCGGCAAAACTTCCCCACCTGCGCTACACGCCGCCGCCGTCCGACAAGGCGGAATTTTGGGACGACGTGCTGACGGAACTGGCGCCGATGTTCGAGGACATCCGCGCCTACGCCGGCGACAGGACGGTGCATAACTGGCTGACCGACCGACAGGCGTTCGCCGCCCGTTTCGGCTCCGGCGATGGCAGTGCCGCCTTCAGGTTCGGCTGGTGGGCGCGCGACACCAAGGGCGAGGAAGGTTTTCACAAGGACTACAACAACCATCTCAGTCGCATGCTGAGCGAGGAAAAACCCGAATGGCGACAGCTCGCGACCGCCGCGCAAATGGCGATGCTGCGCGCCGTGGGGCCGAGCTTCGATCGGGGTTGGCCGCAGGACTTCACGAGGGCCGGCACGCGGGTCGAAGCGTTCGAATTCGGCGGCGGGGACCCTGACGGCAGCCTGCTCAACCAAATGGTTGCCGCGGGCGATGGCGCGCCGGGGACGACCTGGCTGAAGGATTGCGAACGCAAGATCGCAGCCCTTGGGCACGACGCGGTGGCCGACGGTTTCAGGCAGTGGCTCAAACCGCTCTGCGAACTGGCGCTGCCGGAGATCGAGCGCGACGTCTATATCGGCCTCGAAGCCTACAGCCTGGTGTTCAGCCCGCAGAATGCATCGGTGTTTCCGACACCGCTGCCGGAACGGGAGTCGGCGGGTTACGAGGCGGCGGTGCGGCAGTCCGCGCTGAAGGCGATCTGCGCGATACCGGGCCTGCTGTTCCAGCGTGCGGCCGGGGACTATGTACCCTGGCAATTTGATCTTGGCCGACTGCACGGCGAATTGTCGCCCGACAATGTCGCGGTAGCACGCGGCATTGGCTTGGCCCTGTCCCGCCTGCCGGCCGACAAGGCGCTCCCGCTGCTGGAATCGCTGGCAGGCGCGACGCTGATCAAGACAGGGCATCACGGACGTACCGTGCGTTCGCAAAAGACAGGGGCGGCCTGCGTCTGGTCGCTCGGCCAGCTGGGCACCGCGGACGCGGCCTATGCGCTTGGGCGCCTTCGCCGCAGGATCGACGACAAAGTGGTGATCAAGTCGATCGACAAGGCGCTGGGAGCGGCGGGCAGCAAGCTCGGCCTGTCGGGCGACGACATGCAGGAAATCGCCATGGCCGAGTACGGCATCGGCGATGGCGGGCTTCGTGTCGAGGAACTGGGCGGCGTTCGCGTCGAGTTGCGCGTTGTCTCGTCGGCCAAGGCCGAGTTGCGCAGCATCGACGCCAAGGGTAAGTCGAGCCGCGGCATCGCCAAGGATTTCAAGGCGGCACCCGGCGGTAGCGAAATGGCGGGCGAGTTGGAAGATGCGGCGAAGGACATCGCGCTGATTCTGCCGGAAGCGCGGCGCCGCATCGAGAGCGCCTGGCGCGACGGCCGCCACTGGAATTACCAGGGCTGGCAGGACCGGCTGATCGGCAATGGCCTGCTGCGCACGCTTTCCGAGCGCCTGATCTGGCGTTTTGCGGGTCCCAAGGGCGAGGCGTTCGTCGCCATGCCGCGCGAAGGCGAGCTTGTCGATCATGCCGGCGTTCGCTGCCCGGTTCCAGGACCGGACTTGACGGTCCACCTTTGGCATCCGCTGGACAGCCCGGCCACGACCGTCGCGGCCTGGCGCGAGAGCCTCGCCAGGCAGACGATCCAGCAGCCCTTCATCCAGGCCTGGCGGCCGGTCTACGTCGTCACCGACGCTGAGCTTGCCACACGCAGCTACTCCAACCGCTTCGCCGCGCACATATTGGAGCAGGCTCCAGTTATGGCCATCCTGAAGAAGCGCGGCTGGACGGCGTACAATCGCAGCATGCACGGCAACAATGCCGAGCATGAACGGGTGCGGCTCACCTTGCCGTATCATGGTGTCGCCGCCGAGTTCTGGGTCGCCGGCATCGGCACGCGCGTGCAGGACATCGAGGCGGCCGAGCGCGGCGCCGCGCTCTACGCCTTCATCGCCACGGATCGGGTGGCCTTCTTCGCGCTCGACCCCAAGACCGGGCAGCCGGGCGAAATTCCCCTACCCGTCGATGCGGTCCCTCCCCGCGCGTTCTGCGAGGCGATGTACGACATCGACAGCGTGATCGGCCGCACCTCGATCGGCAACGACCGCCACTGGCAGGATCGCGGCAGCAACGCGCGCCACCCGCTGTCTGAGCGGCCTGAATTCCTCGACTACCGCGAGCGCTATTCGGCAGGACAGGCCAGCGGCCTGGCAAAGGGCCGACGCGATTTCATCGCCACCATCCTGCCCGGCCTCGCGATTGCCAACCAGTGCACGGTCACGGACGAGTTCCTGATCGTTGACGGCAAGCGCAAGACCTACAGGATCAACTTCGCATCCGGACACATCAGGATGGCGCCCAACGACCGCTATCTCTGCATCGTGCCGTCAAACGAGGCGGCCGGGCCGAGGCCGGCCTATGTGCCGTTCGAGGGCGACGACATCCTGTCAGTCATCCTGTCGAAGGCGATGATGCTGGCCAATGACGACAAGATAACCGACGGCTCGATCCTGCGTCAGATCGCTTGAACCGCGGCGGGAAATGAAAAAACCCGCGGGATCACTCCTGCGGGTTTTTCGACGAACAGCTTGAGCCTCAGCCGTGCGCGAGCACGGCCAAGAGCAGCAGGGCGACGATGTTGGTGATCTTGATCGCCGGGTTGACCGCCGGGCCGGCGGTGTCCTTGTAGGGATCCCCGACCGTGTCGCCGGTGACGGAGGCCTTGTGCGCCTCGGAGCCCTTCAAGTGCTTGGCGCCGTTCTTGTCGGTGAAGCCGTCCTCGAATGACTTCTTGGCGTTGTCCCAGGCGCCACCGCCCGAGGTCATCGAGATGGCGACGAACAGGCCGTTGACGATCACGCCGAGCAGCGAGGCGCCGAGCGCGGCGAAAGCCGAGGCCTTCGAACCCGAGATCAGCAACACGCCGAAATAGACGACCAGCGGCGCCAGCACCGGCAGCAACGAGGGGATAATCATCTCCCGGATCGCCGCCTTGGTCAAAAGATCGACGGCGCGGGCGTAGTTCGGCTTCGAGGTGCCGGCCATGATGCCCTTGTCCTCGCGGAACTGCTTGCGCACCTCCTCGACGATCGAGCCCGCCGCGCGGCCGACGGCCGTCATGGCGATGCCGCCGAACAAATACGGGATCAGGCCGCCGAAGATCAGGCCGGCGACGACATAGGGATTGGAAAGGTCGAAGGAAACCTCGCCCATGCCCTGGAAGTAAGGGAACTTGTCGCCATTGGCGGCAAAGAACTTCAGGTCGTTCGAATAGGCGGCGAACAGCACCAGCGCGCCGAGGCCCGCCGAACCAATGGCGGAGCCTTTGGTCACCGCCTTGGTGGTGTTGCCGACGGCGTCGAGCGCGTCGGTGGATTGGCGCACTTCCTTGGGCAAGCCGGCCATCTCGGCAATGCCGCCGGCATTGTCGGTGACCGGGCCGAAGGCGTCGAGCGCGACGATCATGCCGGCGAGGCCGAGCATGGTGGTGACGGCGATCGCCGTGCCGAAGAGGCCGCCGAGCTGGTAGGTCGCGATAATGCCGCCGACGATGACGATAGCCGGCAACGCCGTCGATTCCAGCGAGACCGCGAGGCCCTGGATGACGTTGGTGCCGTGGCCGGTCACCGACGCCTGGGCGATGGAGTTGACCGGGCGCTTGTTGGTGCCGGTGTAGTACTCGGTGATCACCACGATGAGCCCGGTCACCAGGAGGCCGATCAGGCCGCAGATGAACAGGTTCTTGCCGGTGATGGCGATGCCGGCGACGGTGCCGATATCACCCCAGCCGATGGTCAGCGATGTCGCGGCGCCAAGGCCGACGATCGACAGCAGGCCAGTGACGATCAGGCCCTTGTAGAGCGCGCCCATGATCGAGCCGTTGGAGCCGAGCTTGACGAAGAATGTGCCGACAATCGAGGTCAGGATGCAGGCGCCGCAGATAGCCAGCGGATAGAGCATGGCGGTGCCGAGCACCGCCATGCTC
>NZ_RZSG01000326.1:0-6386 GCF_003997725.1 Mesorhizobium sp. M4A.F.Ca.ET.050.02.1.1 | reverse complement strand
CCTCGACCTCAAGCTTTGCCGCCACGAGACGCTTGGGTTGGTCGGCGAGTCCGGGTCCGGCAAGACGACGTTCGGCCAGGCGCTGCTTCGGTTGCTGGACGCCAAGCGCGGCGAGATCCGTTTCGACGGCCAGCCGATCCAGGGCCTGACCAGGGCCGAGATGCGGCCGCTGCGCTCGCGCATGCAAATCGTCTTCCAGGATCCATTCTCGTCGCTCAACCCGCGCATGACGATCGGCCAGATCATCGAAGAAGGGCTTGTCGTCAACAGGATCGGTGCGACACGGCGCGAGCGAATCGAGCGGGTGCGCGAGGCGCTGGTCAGCGCCGGCATGCCGGGCGACATCCTCTCGCGGTTTCCGCATGAGTTCTCCGGCGGCCAGCGGCAGCGTATCGCGATCGCCCGGGCGATCGCGCTGGAGCCCGAATTCATCCTGCTCGACGAGCCGACATCTGCGCTCGATCTCTCCGTCCAGGCGCAGATTATCGACCTGCTGCGCAAGCTGCAGGACGAACGCGGCTTGAGCTATCTCTTCATCTCGCACGACCTCAAGGTGGTGCGCGCGCTGTGCCACCGCGTCATCGTCATGCAGCACGGCAAGGTCGTCGAGCAGGGACCTGTCGACGAGGTCCTCACCAATCCCAAGACCGCCTACACCGAACGGCTCGTCCGAGCCGCTTTCGATGTGGCCTGAGCATATGCCGGAGGTTAGCGTGGCAAGAAATCCCAAGATCACATTCATCGGCGCCGGTTCGACGGTGTTCATGAAGAACATTGTCGGCGACGTGCTGCAGCGCCCGTCGCTTTCGGGCGCGACAATCGCGCTGATGGACATCAATCCGCAGCGGCTGGAAGAAAGCGCTCTCGTCGTCAACAAGCTGATCGCGACGCTCAGCGTGAAGGCGAAAGCCGAAACCTATTCGGACCAGCGCAAGGCGCTGGCCGGCGCCGACTTCGTCGTCGTCGCCTTCCAGATCGGCGGCTACGAGCCCTGCACCGTCACCGACTTCGAGGTGCCGAAGAAGTACGGCCTGCGCCAGACCATCGCCGACACGCTGGGCGTTGGCGGCATCATGCGGGGTCTCAGGACCGTGCCACACCTGTGGAATATCTGCGAGGACATGCTCGCGGTCTGCCCCGAGGCGATCATGCTGCAGTACGTCAACCCGATGGCAATCAACACCTGGGCGATATCGGAGAAATACCCTGCCATCAGGCAGGTCGGCCTCTGCCATTCGGTGCAGGGCACGGCGATGGAGCTGGCGCACGACCTCGACCTTCCCTACGAGGAAATCCGCTACCGCTCGGCCGGCATCAACCATATGGCCTTCTATCTGAAGTTCGAGCATCGCCAGGCGGACGGTTCCTACCGCGACCTCTATCCCGATCTCGTGCGCGCCTATCGCGAAGGCCGCGCGCCCAAGCCCGGCTGGAACCCGCGCTGCCCGAACAAGGTGCGCTACGAAATGTTGACGCGGCTCGGCTTTTTCGTCACCGAAAGCTCGGAACATTTCGCCGAATACACGCCCTATTTCATCAAGGACGGCCGCCCCGACCTGATCGAGAAGTTCGGCATCCCGCTCGACGAGTATCCGAAGCGCTGCATCGAACAGATCGAGCGCTGGAAAGGCCAGGCCGAAGCCTACCGCTCGGCCGATCGGATCGAGGTCGAGCAGTCGAAGGAGTACGCCTCGTCGATCATGAACTCGGTCTGGACCGGCGAGCCGTCGGTGATCTACGGCAATGTTCGCAACAATGGCTGCATCACCTCGCTGCCCTTCGATTGCGCCGCCGAGGTGCCGTGCCTGGTCGACGCTTCGGGCATCCAGCCTACGTATATCGGCGACCTGCCGCCACAGCTGACGGCGCTGATCCGCACCAACATCAACGTCCAGGAACTGACGGTGCGGGCGCTGATGAGCGAGAACCGCGAGCACATCTACCATGCGGCGATGATGGATCCGCACACCGCGGCCGAGCTCGATCTCGACCAGATCTGGTCGCTGGTCGACGACCTGCTCGCCGCGCACGGCGACTGGCTGCCGGCCTGGGCGCGTAAGGGTGGCCGGAGCAAGGCCGCCTAGGCGCCGGCCTTTTCGCGCGCCACAGCCTGCCAGCCGATGTCGCGGCGGCAAAAGCCCTGCGGCCAGTCGATGCGGTCGAGCGCGGCGTAGGCGCGTTGCTGCGCTTCGCCGACGGTCGCACCCGTCGCCGTGACATTGAGCACGCGGCCGCCATTGGCGACGAGCGCGCCGCCGTTGATGGCGGTGCCGGCATGGAAGATCTCGGCGCCGTCGCTGGCGGCCTCTTCAAGACCGCGGATGACCGAACCCTTTTCCGGCGTGCCGGGATAGCCCCTCGCCGCCATCACCACGGTCAGCGCCGCATCGTCGCGCCAGCGTATCGAGGTATGCGCGAGCTGGCCGTCGACGGCAGCGTTGAGCAGCACCAGGAGATCGTCCTTCAGCCGCATCATCAGCACCTGGCATTCGGGATCGCCGAAACGGGTGTTGTATTCGATAAGCTTCGGCCCCTTGTCCGTGATCATCAGCCCGGCGAAGAGGATGCCGGCGAACGGCGCGCCGAGCTCGGCCATGCCGTGCATCGTCGGCTCGATGATCTCGCGCATGGTTCGCTCGACCATCTCGGGCGTCATCACCGGTGCCGGCGAATAGGCGCCCATGCCGCCGGTGTTGGGGCCGACGTCGCCATCACCGACGCGCTTGTGGTCCTGAGCGGTGCCGAAGGGCAGCGCCGTGGTGCCATCGCACAGGCAGAAGAAGCTCGCCTCCTCGCCGGTCAGAAATTCCTCGACCACCACCTCGGCGCCGGCGGCGCCAAAGGCGCCATCGAAACAGGCGTCGAGCGCGACAAGCGCCTCGGGGAGCGTCATGGCGATGGTGACGCCCTTGCCGGCGGCGAGCCCGTCGGCCTTGATGACGATCGGCGCGCCCACCTTCTCGACATAGGCCCTCGCCGAGTCGAGGTCGGCGAAGCGGCCATAGGTGGCGGTCGGGATGTCGTATCTAGCGCAAAGGTCCTTGGTGAAGCCTTTCGAGCCTTCGAGCCGCGCCGCCCGCTTCGACGGACCGAAGACGCGGATGCCCTCGCCGCGCAAGTCATCGGCAATGCCGGCGACCAGCGGCCCCTCCGGCCCGACGACGACGAGATCGATCTTGTTGTCCTTGCAAAAGCCAGCTACCGCGGCGTGGTCGGCAATGTCGAGCTTGACCAGCTCGGCGTCACGGCCAATCCCCGGATTGCCGGGCGCGGCATAGAGTTTGGTCAACAGCGGCGAGGCCGCGATCTTCCAGGCCAGGGCATGTTCGCGGCCCCGGGGCAATAGCGGGAGGTCCTGTCGTGGATGACTGGGGATATCGGCATGCGCGTTTTGGTGATCGGCTCCGGCGGCCGCTTGACGGCGCTCACCGCTGCTGCCACTCCAGCACGATGGAAACCATCCAGTCGAAAGCGGCGCAGGGCCGCGTCGCAGACGCGCCGAGCGGTCACTGGGTCTACCGCGCGCTGCCGCGCGGGCTCTGGCCCTATGCGCAGCTCGCGCGCTGGGATCGCCCGATCGGCTGGCAATTGCTCTTGTGGCCGTGCTGGTGGTCGGCCGCTCTTGCGGCAAGCGCCTATCCGCGTCCGACGGATCCGCTGCTGACCCTGCTGCCGGCGCCCTGGTATCTCTTGCTGTTCCTGGTCGGCGCGATTGCCATGCGCGGCGCCGGCTGCACCTATAACGACCTGGCCGACGAGGACATCGACAACCAGGTCGGGCGCACGCGCTCGCGGCCGCTGCCGGCAGGCAAGGTAACGCGCCGGCAGGCCTGGGTGTTCCTGGTCATCCAGGCGCTGGCGGGCCTGGCGGTGCTGTTGCAGTTCAACAGCTTCGCCATTCCGCTCGGCATCGCCTCGCTTGTCATCGTCGCGATCTACCCGTTCATGAAGCGGATCACCGACTGGCCGCAATTCGTGCTCGGGCTAGCCTTTTCCTGGGGCGCGCTGATGGGATGGGCGGTCGAGTTCGGCGATCTCGATGGCCCGGCCATCATGCTCTATATCGGGTCAATCCTGTGGGTGATCGGCTACGACACGATCTACGCACATCAGGACAAGGAAGACGACGCCATCGTCGGCGTGCGCTCGACGGCGCGCCTGTTCGGCGACAACACCAGGACCTGGCTGGTCGGCCTCTATGGCGGCGCGCTCGCCTGCTTCGCCATCGCCTTCGCCTCGGCGCAGGCGCCGATGCCGGCGCTGGCCGGGCTGATCGCCGCCGGCGCGCATATGGCGCGACAGATCGCGAAGCTGAACATCGACGATGCGGACCAGTGCCTCAGGCTGTTCAAGTCGAACAACCAGGTCGGCTGGCTGATCTTCCTCGGCCTGATCGGCGGCGCGCTGTGGGTGGCGCTGAAGCCGCTGCTGTAGTTCTCCCTTCTCCCCGTTCAACGGGGAGAAGGTGGCGGCAGCCGGATGAGGGGCAGCGCGAGCCTTGCAGGCAAGGAGAAATGTACAGCGGTTATACGGCCTCTGATCGGCTTTCGATGTGGCCAAACCCTGAGGTCGGCGCCGCCCCTCATCGCCCTGCCGGGCACTTCTCCCCGTATAGTGACGGGGAGAAGAAGGCTGTCATCGGCGGTTTCGCCAATCGCCAGCGGACTATTCCCGCGCGATGATCTCCTCGCCGTCGATGACGAGTCTGAGGCCAAGATTGCCCGCCCTGCGGCGGGCGAGGAAGCGCGGGCGGCGCGTGGTCGAGATACGACCCTTGCGGCGCTCCTGGGGCGGCAGCGCCTTGATGGCGGCGCCGAGCGATTCCTCCAGCGTGCGAGCAACGCCGTCGGCCTCGATCAGAAGCATCGGCAGGCGATAGGCATCGGCCCAGGCGCGCCAGTCGGCGGCGACGTCGTCGAGGTCGTCGGCGACGAGCAGTGGCACCGAAAGCATCGGATCATTGTGCAGCAGCTCGAGCGTCACGGTGACGTTGCCGTCGGGGTCTTCCATGGCGCGGGCGGCAACGCCGCGAAACGCCTTGGCAGGCAGTGCGATGATCGCCGGCACGCCGCTCATCTCCAGCATGCGGCGAATGACGGCACCACGCTGGTCGATGGTGAAGGTAACGTCGCCATAGTCGTCGCGTGTCGCATAGCTCACCATCTGCGGCAGGCGGAATGGGTCGAGACGCATGTTGCGCCCTGCCCAGACTGGCTTCAGTCCAGTGTTCATCGAGTGCCTTCCTGTGTCTCCTGAGGGCCGTTTACCGGTTCTCTCCGGGCCAGTTCTTTCCGGCCTCGCTTATGCGGAAACATTAGCGCTGGCTCCTTACCGCCGCGCTTAAGAAAGTCGGTTAAATTTTGCTGATCTCGGGGATGGTTATCGGAATGCAACCACCCACAACATGTTGGAAGGATCAGATAACCTTACCGGGATTCATGATGCCGGCGGGGTCGAAGGCCGCCTTCACCCGGCGCATCAGTTCGATCGCCATCGGCGGCGCCGTGGCGATCAGTTCGTCGCGCTTCAGCTGGCCGATGCCGTGCTCAGCCGAGATCGAGCCATGGAAGGAGCGCACGACCTCGTGCACGGCCTGGTTCATGGGATGGTAGAGGTCGAGAAACGCCGCGTCCTGCCAATCCACGGGGCGGGAGATGTTGTAGTGGAGGTTGCCGTCGCCCATATGGCCGAAGCAGACCACGCGGGCGCCGGGACAAACGCTCTCCACCACGCCGGCAGCCTTGTCGATGAAGTCGGGGATCGCGGCGATCGGCACCGAGATATCGTGCTTGATCGAGGCGCCCTCCGGCTTCTGGCACTCTGGCAGCACCTCGCGGAAATTCCAGAAGGCGTCGCCCTGGCCAAGGCTCGCCGCGATCGCCGCGTCGCCGACAAAGCCCTGTTCGAGCCCGGCCGACAGTATTTCCTCGATCAGCGCCCTGCCGTCCTCCTCGGAGCGGCCGGAGGAGACCTGCATAAGCGCATACCAAGGCCAGTCGTCGGCCAGCGGCCGGGTGACGCCTTGCGCATGCTTCAGCGTGTAGTCATACGGCCGCTTGCCGATCAGCTCGAAGGCAGTGAGCGAAGCGCCCGCCCGGCCCATCGCCAGGCTGAACAGGGAAAGTGCATCGCGAGGCGACGACAGGCCGGCAAAGGCGACCTCCCTGCCCTTCGGCTTCGGAAACAGCTTGAGCACGGCGGCGGTAATGACGCCGAGCGTGCCTTCGGCGCCGACGAAGAGGTTCTTCAGGTCGTAGCCGGTATTGTCCTTCTTCAGCTTGCGCAGATCGTCGAACACCTCGCCGGTCGGCAGCACGACTTCGACGCCGAGGCAGAGCTCGCGCGCATTGCCATAGGCAAGCACGCCGGTGCCGCCGGCGTTGGAG
>NZ_RZSG01000325.1:0-6386 GCF_003997725.1 Mesorhizobium sp. M4A.F.Ca.ET.050.02.1.1 | reverse complement strand
CATCCTGGTCGCGCTGCCGACGACAGTGGTCGTCATGCGCAGCCGCTTCGCCGCCATCCCGAAGACCATCCGCGAGGCGGCGCTCGACCTCGGCGCGTCCGACTGGACGACGTTCCGACGCGTCATGCTGCCGCTGAGTGTGCCGGCCGTGCTGTCGGCCTTCATGCTTGCCTTCCTGATCTCCTTCGACGAGTTCATCGTCGTCTTCTTCCTCGCCGGCACCGAGCCGACGCTGCCGCTCTACATCTGGAGCCAGCTGCGCTTCCCGCGCTCGCTGCCGATCGTCATGGCGCTCGGAACGGTGATCCTGGCCGTGTCCTTCATCATTGCCGGCACTGCCGAAATCCTGCGCCACCGCGGCCTTGGCGCTGCGCGCCGGCCAGCCGCCGCCAATCCAGCCTGAACCACAACAACGAAAGAGAGGAGAACGAAAATGACATTCCAGCTGAAATCGATCACCGGACACAAGACCCGCGCCGGCCTTACGGCCCTGGCGCTCGCGCTGTCGTCGACCGTCGCCTTTGCCGCCGACAAGCTGCAGTATTTCACATGGTCCGGCTACGAACTGCCCGACTTCAACAAGAGCTTCCTCGCGGCCCATCCGGACGGCGTCGAGGCCTCGATCTTCGGCGACGACGACGACGCCTTCACCAAGGTCAAGGCCGGCTTCCGGCCGGACATCGCGCACCCCTGCTATGACAAGGTGGCGCGCTGGAACAAGGAAGGCCTGCTGCAGCCGATCGACACCAAGCGCATCAAGAACTGGGATTCAATCTTCCCGGTGTTCAAGAACCTGCCCGACATCCAGGCCGGCGACGGCAAGGTCTGGATGGTGCCGTGGGACTGGGGCAACACCTCGATCCTCTACCGCACCGATCTGGTCAAGAACCCCGAGGCGAGCTGGAAGCTTCTGTGGGACAAGCAGTATGCCGGTCGCATGGCGACCATCGACGCCGTGCATGACACGCCGATCGTCGCGGCACTGCTCGCCGGCGTGAACCCCTTCGACATGACTCCGGAGCAGATGGACAAGGTGGCGGAGAAGCTGCGCGAGCAGCGGCCGCTGCTGTCCAGCTACACCACCGACATGACCTCGGTCGAACAGGCGCTGGCAAGCGGCCAGCTCGTCGCCGCCGTGACCTGGAACGCGTCGGCCACATCGCTGAAGAAACAGGGCGTGCCGGTCGAGTTCATGAAGCCGAAGGAGGGCATGCTGACCTGGTCCTGCGGCTTCGTCATGCTGAAGGACGCCAAGAACGTCGATCTCGCCTATGACTTCATCAACAGCCGGCTGGACGCCGACTCGGGCAAGTATCTGATCCAGTCCTATGGCTATGGCAGTTCGCTGAGCACAGCTTTCGCCGGCGTGGCGAAGGACGAACTGGACAAGCTGCAACTGCCGTCGGATCCGGAAGTGATGCTGAAGACCACGATCTTCACCGGGCCGATGAAGCAGAATGACGACGTCGCCAAGATGTTCGAGAAGGTGAAGGCCGGGGGGTAAGCTGCGGCTCCACCTTCTCCCCTTGTGGGAGAAGGTGGATCGGCGCGCAGCGCCGAGACGGATGAGGGGTGTTGGACGGATCGCCGTCGTTGCCAAGCTGGAACACCCCTCATCCGTCGCCTTCGGCGACACCTCCTCCCACAAGGGGAGAAGGGGAGGCTGGCGGCGCTGCGCCGCACCGGTAAAGAGACCAAACAAGGACTAACGCATGGATGTTTTTGACGAATCGGCCGAGAAGCCGAAGGACGATGCCGATGTGCGCGTCGGCCGGCGCGTGCGGGCGCTCAGGCTGGAGCGCAAGCTGTCGCTGGCCGAGCTTGCGGTAAAAGCCGGCATTTCGATAGGCGCGCTCAGCCAGATCGAGCGCGGCATGTCATCGCTGCGCGTCAAGGTGATCTGGCCGCTTGCAGCCGCGCTAGACATCGAACCGTCGGCACTGATCGCCGACGGCAATGAGGCGGTCAATGATCTCTACTGCGTGCGCGCCGACAAGCGGCGGCAGATCCCCGTCAAGTCGGAAGGCATCGCCAAGGCGCTGCTGTCGCCGCCTGCCGCGACGCTCACCGGCATGCTGGTGAGCGTCGAGGCCGGCGGCGGAACGGCCGAGGCCTACGCCCATGCAGGCCATGAGTTCGGCTTCGTGATGGCCGGCGAGGTCGAACTGGTGGTGGACGCAACCTCCTACGTGCTCAAGGCCGGCGACAGCTTTGCCTTCAAGAGCACGCTGCTGCATGCCTTCCGCAACCCCGGCGCCGAGCGCTGCGAGATCCTTTGGGTCAACACGACAAAACCCTCCGAGGTGCGCGATGGCGCCTGATGCGCTCGTTCGATTGCAGAAGGTCTCAAAGGTCTTTCCGGGTGGTGTGGTTGGTCTCGACGCCGTCGAGCTAGATATCGCTCCGGGTGAGTTCCTGACCCTGCTCGGCCCGTCCGGTTGCGGCAAGACCACCAGCCTGCGCGTCATTGCCGGTTTCGAGAGCCCGACCAGCGGCAATGTTCTGCTTGAGGGCCGCGACATAACGGGCCTGAGGCCCTTCGATCGCCCGGTCAATACCGTCTTCCAGGACTATGCGCTCTTCCCGCACATGGACGTCGCAGAGAATGTCGGCTTCGGCCTGTCGCTACGCGGGCTGTCCGGCGCCGAGCAGGCGAAACGCGTCGGCGAGGCGCTCGACATGGTCGGCCTTGCCGACAAGCTCGGCGCCCGCGTTTTCGAACTCTCCGGCGGCCAGCGCCAGCGCGTCGCGCTTGCCCGCGCCATCGTCTGCCAGCCGCGCGTTCTGTTGCTCGACGAGCCGCTGTCGGCGCTTGACGCGCATCTGCGCGAGCAGATGCAGGTCGAGCTGAAGCGGCTGCAATCCCGCCTCGGCACCACCTTCGTCATGGTCACCCATGACCAGACCGAGGCGCTGTCGATCTCCGACCGCATCGTCGTCATGAACAAGGGCCTCATCGAGCAGATCGCGCCGCCGGCGATTCTCTACGACCGCCCTGCGACGAAGTTCGTCGCCTCCTTCATCGGCACCATGAACCTCCTGCAGTCGCGCTTCGTCGGCCGCGATGGCGAGCGCCTGCGCTTTGCGGCTGGCGAGCTGGCGTTGGAAGCTGTATCCGACACCGGCGAGGCGCCGGCCGCCGGAGACACACGCACCATCGGCGTGCGTCCTGAGGACCTTTTGGCGACCACCGAGGCCGCCGATGGCACCGCGCCGGCGCGGGTAAGCGGCGTTGTCTTTCATGGCCGCACGCTGCGCCTCCACGCCGAACTGGGGCAGGGGACATCCATCATCATCGATGCTCCGCGCCGCGCTGACGGTTTTCAATTCAGCGTCGGCGACGTGGCGCACATCAGGCTGCGGCGTGGCGCCAATTGCCCTTTGCTTACCAATTGACCGCTTGGCTCACGACGCCTTGGCGAAAAAACCCTGATAGTCGGACTTGGCCTGTAGCAGGCGCAGGATGTTCTCACGCGACCCACGCACATGGGCGCGGGCGCGATCGCCCGCCAGGGCCACGTCGCCGGCGCAAATCGCTTCGACGATGCCGGTATGTTCCTCGCGGGTGACCTTCCACTCGTCCAGCCACAGGAGCTCTGTCCACACATATTGCTGGCATTTGTCGAGTATGACGCAGAGCATGCCGTGCAGCATTTCGTTGCCGCCGATTTCGGCAATCACGCGGTGCAAATCGATGCCGACCTGCAATTCCTCGAACTGCTCCCTGGTGCCGCGGTCGGGGATCGCGGCCAGCCGCTCGCATTCGGCAAGAATCGCGCGCAGCCTCGTCTTGTCGGCGGCGGTGGCGGTGGCCGCCGCCAGTTCGGTCGCGCGCCCGTCGAGCAATTCGCGGATGTCGAAGGCCTCGCGGAACATGGTCAGGTTGAACTCCGCCACGACATAGCCCTGGCGCGGGCGGCCGATCATCAGGCCGTCACGCTCCAGCCGGTTGAAGGCCTCGCGCACCGGCGTGCGGCTGACCTTTAGGCGCTCGGCCATGTCGGTCTCCGTGACGCGGGAGCCGGGCGGGATCTGGCCGGTGATGATCAGCGCCTTCAGCTTCTCGAACACCGAATCGCGCAGCGTGTTCTTTCTTTCCTTGCTCAAGCGTCCCGCCTCCAACGGTCTGTCGTGGTTTCGCAGTTTAGGGCCTTTTAGCGCTTGCTTGAAACAGGACCGTTTCGAGAACGGCAAGCACTCCGGCTCTCGCCTCCGTCTTTCGTCACCATAAATTGCTTGGCGCGTGTTGACATCGGCTTCCGACGAATTACACTCAAAATTGTATACAAATTAGCATACCAAATCAACGATAATGGGAACACCGGTTGGAGAAGCGAAAATGACGAAGCTGCGTTGCATTCAGAGCCTTGCGGTCGCGGGGCTGCTGGCCTCGGTCGCCGTCCCGGCATCGGCCGCCGACACCATTACCGCCGCCTCCTGGGGCGGCACCTATCAGGAGGCGGAGACCAAGGCCTTCTTCGATCCCACGGCCAAGGAACTCGGCATCACCATCAAGCAGGACACCACCAACGGCCTCGACGACGTGCGCCTGCAGGTCACCGGCAATGCCGTCAAATGGGACATCACCGAGCTCGGCGCCGACGAATGCGCGCGCGGCTCCAAGGAAGGCCTGTTCGAGAAACTCGACTACAGCGTCATCGACAGAAGCGGCATCAATCCCAAGCTCGTCCATGACGACTGGGTCGGCATCTCCTACACCTCGGTCGTGCTGATCTACCGGACCGACGTTTTCGGCGACAAGGGGCCGAAGACCTGGGCCGATTTCTGGGATGTCGAGAAATTCCCGGGCCGCCGCGCGCTCTCAGGCAGCCAGGCGACGGAAACGCTGAGCGTCGCCGCCCTTGCCAAGGGCATCCCGATCGACAAGGTCTATCCGGTCGACATCGACGGTGCGCTGCAGTCCGTCGACAAGATCCGCGGTCATGTCGACGCCTGGTGGACCTCCGGCGCGCAGGCCATGCAGCTCGTCAAGGACGGCGAGGTCGACATGGCAAGCATCTGGAACGGCCGCGCCGGCACCTTGCGGAAGGAAGGCGCGCCGGTCAGCTTCTCCTTCGACCAAGGCGTTCTGACCGCCGACTGCATGGTCATCCCCAAGGGCTCGAAGAACAAGGACCTCGCCATGAAGGCGCTGGCCAAGTTTGTCAGCCCCGACCTTCAGGCCAACCTGCCGCTCTATGTCGACAACGGCCCGGCGAACGAGAAGGCCTTCGAGACCGGCAAGATCCCGCCGGAGCGGATCAAGGACATCAACTCGGCGCCGGACAACGTCAAGAAGCAGGTGCTGCAGGATCCCGAGTTCTGGCGCGACACCCTCGTGGAGGCGACCGAGAAGTTCGACAACCTGATCCAGCAATAGACAGGGTGGCACCGGTCGGGGCAGCGTCCAGGCGCTGCCCAGCTCCGTCCCGCCATGAATGATCCGGAGTCCAGGGAGATGCTTTTGTCCATCGCGCCGACCGCGCTTCCAATCGGCATCAGCGGCATCGAGAAGAGGTTCGGCGGCGTCTCGGTGCTGCGCGATCTTTCGCTCGATGTCGCCGCCGGCGAATTCCTGACGCTGCTTGGCCCGTCGGGCTCGGGAAAGACGACGCTGCTGATGATCCTGGCGGGCTTCGTCAGGGCGAATGCCGGCAGCATCAAGGTCGGGGGCGAGGAGATCATCGCCATGCCGCCGCACCGGCGCAACATCGGAATGGTGTTTCAGAACTATGCGCTGTTCCCGCATATGAATGTCTTCCACAACATCGCGTTTCCGTTGAAGCAGCGCCGCGTCTCGGCGTCGGAGACGGCCGAGCGCGTCGAAAAGGCGCTGGACCTCGTGCAGTTGAAAGGGCTCGGCGAGCGCCGCGTCGACCAGCTTTCCGGCGGCCAGCGGCAGCGCGTGGCGCTGGCCCGCGCCATCGTCTTCGAACCGCGCATCGTGCTGATGGACGAGCCGCTTTCGGCCCTGGACAAGAGCCTGCGCGAACACATGCAGATCGAATTGCGCAATCTGCATCGCCGGCTGGGCATGACGACCGTCTACGTCACCCACGACCAGCGCGAGGCGATCACCATGTCGGATCGCATCGCCGTCATGAATGCCGGCTGCATCGAGCAGATCGACCGGCCGGAAGTGCTCTACGCCGCGCCCAAAACGCGCTTCGTCGCCGGCTTCATCGGCGATTCCAACTTCATCCCGGTCGAAAGCCGCAACGGCAGCGTCTGGTATGAGGACAGGAAGATCCGCATGACGTCTGCGGCGCCAGCCGCCGGCTGCCATTTGATGGTGGTGCGGCCGGAAAAGCTGCGCCTCGTCGCCGACGCTCCGCCGGCGGGCAGCGTCAACGTGATCCCGGCGACGGTCGGCGACGTCATCTACC
>NZ_RZSG01000324.1:0-6403 GCF_003997725.1 Mesorhizobium sp. M4A.F.Ca.ET.050.02.1.1 | reverse complement strand
GTGCGGCCCAGATCAGATATTCGGGCACCGTCGTCGCCGTGCCGGGTCCGCCGCCGGTCAGCACGTAGATCAGGCCGAACATCGAAGTCAGCAGGCCGATGGTCGTGATCACCGTCGAGAACTCGATGATGGGGCGAAGCTCCGGGATGATGACATGCCACCAGATCTGCCACATCTTGGCGCCGTCGAGACATGCCGCTTCTACCATTTCCTTGGACACGGTCGACAGCCCGGCAAGGAAGATCAGCACACCCATGCCGAAGGTCGACCAGCATTGGATCGCCAGCGTCACCGGAAGTGCGGTCGCCGAGTGGCCCAGCCAGTCCACGCCGCTGATCCCCGCGATGCCCAGCAACGCGTTCAGATTGCCATTGAAGCTCAGCACCACGCTGAAAATAGACCCGATGATGACGCTCGAGAGAATGGCGGGAAAGAAATAGACGGAGCGGAAAAACGTGCGCCCCGGCACGCCTTGGTGGATCAGGATGGCCAGCAGCATCGGGATGGTCACAAAGATCGGCACCGAAAGCAGTACCACGACGGCGTTGGCCATGGCGGAGCGGAAATTCGGGTCGTCCAGTGCGCGCAGATAGTTGCCGGCGCCGATGAACTGGCCCGGGTCGGTCGACGTCGCGCTGGTCAGGGAGATGCCAAACCCCCAGAACAGCGGAAAGATGCGAAACACCAGGACAAGCAGGATGGCCGGAAGCAGGAACAGCACCGCAACGCGCGCCTCTGTCCGGCGGCTCCGGCCTGGGCGGGTACGGGTCCGCGTGGCTTGGCCAGTCTGGTGTAACGAATTGGCGGTCATGGGCACGTCACTGATGCGGGGACGGGGGCGCGTCGCAGCGCCCCCACTGTCTGCGTGAGAAGATTGCTATTGCGGCTTGGCTTCAGCCTGGACCTTGTCCAGCGCCGTCGCGGCCTGGTCCACGGTGGTTTCACCGTTGAACAGGAGCTGGCTCTGGTGGTGCCATTCATCGAGCTCGGCCGCTGAAGAATTGGCATGCGTGGTCGGAACGGCTCTGGTCGCAAGCCAGCCCATGATCTGCTTGAGGCCAGGGCTGTCAATGCCGGATGTGTTGACTTCGGTGTTTGCTGGCACCGAGCCGGTGTCGTTGACCAGGTATGACAGGACTTCCGGCGAAGCGAGGATTCGCACCGCGTCGACGGCGAGATCGATGTTCGCGGAGTCCTTGTTCACGCCGTAGCCAACGCCGCCGTCAAGCGGTACGCCAGGGGCACCTTCATGCTGATCGGCAGCAACGGTCGGCGAGGGCATGGGATAGACCCCGACCTTGTCGACGCCCATGTTGGTCTCGAACTGCTTCCAATGCGCGACGTTGGAGAGCAGACCCATCACGTTGGCTCCGACACCTTGCTCGAAGAGGGCGAACTCATCCATGAACATGGTCTGCGAGTTACCGCCCTCCTGGTACCAGCCATTCTTGGCGGTATCGACCCAGGCCTGCAAGATCGCCTTGATCGGCGGATCCGACCAATGGAGCTTGCCTGCCAGCCAATCGGCCTGTTGCTGCGCGGTCAGCGACTGGTTCGCCGCTTCCGAAAGGAAGAACTCGGCGTTGTAGCCTTCCTTGTTGGCCATCATGAAGCATGCGGGTTTACCCTGCGCCTTCAAGGCGTCGCAGACCTTGGTCAGTTCGGCCCAACTCGTCGGCGGCTTCTCCGGATCGAGCCCTGCGGCCTTGTAAAGCGCTTTGTTGTAGTAGACGACGTGACCCTGCAGCGTCGTCGGGATGAAGTACAGCTTGCCATCAGGTCCGGTGAACGCGGACTTTCCAACGAGCTTCGGGATCAGGTCGGGCAGCTTGTCGTCGAGCGGGATCAGCCCGCCGACCAGGGCCTTGGCCTGGGCGCCGCCATTGGCCCAGATGACGTCAGGGCCGGCCTTCGAAGCGAGCGCGGTGCCCAGTAGCGTGTAGTACTCGGCGTCCGGTTGAGACAGGAGGTTGAGAGTTGCTCCCGGGTGCGCGGCCTCGAATGCGGCCTTCGCGTGATCGTAGTATGTCGCGTGGGCGGCATCGTCCACGTTGACGTCCCAGACGGTGATCTCCTGGGCCAGCGCCGGCGACGCCACCACCATGGTCGCAATAGCGGTCAATATCTTCAGCTTCTGCACGTCATTCCTCCCTTTTTATCTACCAGGCCTTCGCTTCATCCAGCGCTCGCTGCGAGTTTGGGATCCCGTCAACCCGCGGGTTGACGGGCGCTTCACCAAGGTCTTCGCGCGACAGGATTTCGGGGCGCGTCCAATCCAGACGCCCGGTCTCCGACAAGACCAGCCCATGGCCCGTTCGATCGGGCGCATGAATCCAGCCGTCATGAATTTCGATTGTTTGCTCGACCAGGTGATCGAAGTTCTGGAACGAGTATTCGAGCCACTCGACTTCGGGCAGCGCACAGGCCATGTGTACGCCGATTTCGAGAAACGTATTGCCAAGCGTCACCGGAACGCCGAGTTCGGCTGCCAGCCAGCCGATCCGCATCACGTCCGTCACCTGCCCATGGACATTCAGCATGTCGGTTGCGCCGGCCTGCATCAACAGGCGCTTGCCGGCCGCATCGAGGTATTCGCCTGAATTGATCATGGTCCACGGCGTTGCCGCCTTGAGGTTGCGAAGGCCGTCGAAGTCATGGCGCAAGATAGGGTCCTCAACCCATAGCAAATCATAGCCAAGGCTATGAATTTTCTGCAGTTTTACCGATGCCTCCTTGGCCCCCCAAGCCTCGTTTGCGTCAATCATGATCGACGAGCCGGGCCGCACCGTCTTTCGCAACAGCTCCAGCCGGGACAAATCCCGGTCGAAATCGGGATGCCCCACCTTGATCTTGAACGCGCGATAACCAAGCGCCTCGGCATGGGCAAAGAACGCTTGGAATTCATCGTCGCTGAGGTGGAAATCGAGACCGGATGCGTAGGCTTTCACGCGTTTGCGTCGGCTCCCCAGGAGCTCGTGCAACGGCAGGCCGACCAGCTTCGCACTCAGATCCCACAACGCAACCTGGAGGGCTTCCTCGAAAGGTAAGCCGAAGGCGCGCCTGTTTCCGCCGCGGGGCCGCTGGACCCGATGCACGAGCCCCAAAGGCGATTGCCCTGCGAGATCGGGCCAAGCCTCCTCTTCAAAAACACGAACGATCTCGGCCTGGTCCGGCAAGGGGTGAAACAGGCTCTGGACAAAGCCCAGCCCGACCAGGCCATTCTCGGCAACGAGCTCAAGCGCGGCCACGTGTGCCGCATCGATGCGGACCTGACTGTCACCGATGGTCCGGTCACGAGCGAATTGATAGCGGGTAATGCGATACTCGGCGATGCGCATACTGCGTCTCTGATATGTCAGAATGCGCTTTAGATATTTCAGTTTTGGAAAAGAGGCAAGCGGCCAGGCGCAAAACCGTCCGGCAGGCAGGCACGCAAATGCAGTGGGCGACGCTTCGTCGACCGGTTAGCGGCCCTGGCTCGATGGCCGCGCGACGACCTGCAAGCAGCCCAGGATACCGGTTGCGCGCAGCGCAGTACCCCGGTCAGTCGTATCCCTGCAAAGGTCCATTGATAACCGGCAATGCGATACTTTACGATGGCACGGCCGGTAATGTTTCAGAATCATGTTTAGATATTTCAGATGCGAGGTCAAAAGTGGCGCAGCACGACGATCAGTCCGATGGGGCCGCCGGGGCGGCAGCCGGCCAACGCCTTGGCGATCGTGCCTACACGCGCATTCTTGAGACACTGTTTGAGCGGAAGATCCCCGCGGGGGCCTTTCTGTCGCAAGGCGATCTTGTCGAAATGCTGCAAATCCCGGTTGCGCCGCTGCGCGATGCGCTCAAGCTGCTCGAGGCAGAGGGGATCGTCATCATCCATTCGCGCTCGGGCATCCAGTTCGTCAAGCCCGGGTTCGAACTGACCAGGTCGACCTACCAGTTTCGCAGCATTCTGGAGCGTGCAGCGACAGGGGTTTACGCGCAAACCGCGGACGAGGCGGACCTGGCGGAACTGGAAAGACGTCATTTGGCGGTCATCGAGGAGATCGAGCGCGGTGGGCTCACCGACCTGGTCAGGGCCGACCTCGAGCAACTCGAGACCTTGCTGCATCACTCCATCATTGCCAGCCTGAACAATCCATTGATCGACAGTTCCTACAAGCGGCTTCACAACTACGTCCGGCTGATCCGGCTGGACAGAAAGGTCACCGTGCCTCTCGTGCTGCAATCCCTGCGCGAGCACATGCAGGTCATCCTGGCATGCAAGGCACGCGACCCGGAGGCGGCTGCGGCGGCCATGCAGGCGCATCTGGCCTCGGCCCTGCAGCGCGGTCTGGGCCTCTACTACGGCTACTAGGCTGACTGAGATCCCACGAAGCGGGCCAACAGTGACGCGGCTTCGGTGCCCGCCACGCCAAGGTCGCGGACGCTGCTCATGTGATTGGCCGCCGCAAGGGTCGTGCGCGAGACAGCCAGCCCTTGGTTTTCCAGGTGGCTCGTGAACATCGCGGCCTGGCTGTGGAAGGGCGGCGTCTCATCGGCGCCGACCGAGATCTCTACGGCCACGGATGGATCGAAGCTGTGGTTGATCGGCGAGAACCGGCGGGCTTCTTCGTCGGTGATCGCGATCTCGGCGGCAAGGAATGACATTTGCAACGGCTTCAGGTCGTAAAGGCCGCCGAGCAGCAGCGCACCTTTGATGCCGGACGGCCGGTCGTCGCCGTCGAAAAGCATCGTTGCCAGCTGCGCGCCGGCGGAATGACCGCTAACGGTCAGCAGATCGGGATCGCCGCCATGGTCCGCGATATGGTCAAGCACCCATCGCTTGGCGCGGCGCGTCTGGTCAACGATTTTTGCCATCCTGACTGCTGGCATCAGCGCATAGTCGACGATGACTGCGATCGCACCGGCGTTCGTGACGGTCTCGGCGACATAAGAATAATCACGCTTGGAGAACATGCGCCAATAGCCGCCGTGAATGAACATATGCACCGGCAGGCGGTCCCGTTTGCCCTCGGGAAAGAACAGATCGATGGTCTCGGTGGCGTCATCTCCGTAGGCGACGTCGCCGACCATTGGCACGTTCGCCCTGCTATCTTCGCTTCTGCGCACGATCTCGGCGACGATGTCGTCGAACTCGACCACATGATCGCGAATGCGAAACGGATCTTTGGCGTGTCCGCTCACAGGGTTACGGCGATGTACTTCGCCTCCATGAACTCGGCAACGCCGTGCTTTTGACCACCTTCGCGGCCCAGTCCGCTCTGCTTGACGCCGCCAAAGGGCGCCGCCGGATCCGACATCAGGCCGCGGTTCAGGGCGATCATGCCCGCCTCGATCTTCGATGCCACGCGCATCCCCCTGGCCAGGTCGCGCGTGTAGATATAGGCAGCGAGACCGTATTCGGTATCGTTGGCCCTCGCGATGGCGTCCGCCTCGCTGTCGAAGCGCATGATCGGAGCCACGGGGCCGAATATTTCCTCATGGATCATGGCGGCGTCAGTGGAAACGTCGCGAAGCACCGTTGGCGGGTAGAAGTAGCCCTTGCCTTCGGCAATCGCTCCGCCGCACAGAACCTTGGCGCCACGGGCGACCGCGTCCTGGACGAGACGATCGATCTTGTCCACGGCCTTGCTGGTGATCATCGGGCCGCACTCGGTTTCCGGGTGTGTGCCAGGACCTACATTGAGGGCAGCCATGCGTTTGCACAGCCCATCGGCGAAGGCATCATGAATGCCGGCCTGCACGTAAAGCCGATTGGCGGCGGTGCAGGCCTCGCCGGCATTGCGCATCTTGGCAACCATCGCACCGTCGAGCGCTGCTTCCAGGTCGGCGTCGTCGAAGACAATGAACGGTGCATTGCCGCCAAGTTCCATCGAACAGGAGATGACGTGCTTGGCGGCTTCGGCCAGGAGCACCCGGCCGATACCGGTCGAGCCGGTGAATGACAGTTTTCGCACGCGTGGATCGGCCAGCATGGCAGCCGTCACCGGCCCCGGCGTCGAGGTCGTGAGCACGTTTACGACGCCGGGCGGCACGCCGGCTTCCTCGTAGAGCGCTGCAAGCGCATAGGCCGTCAGTGGCGTCTCGCTGGCTGGCTTCAGGATCACAGTACAGCCGGCCGCGAGCGCCGGCGCGATCTTGCGCGTCGCCATGGCTGCCGGAAAATTCCATGGCGTGATGAGCACGCAAATGCCGATGGGCTGGTAGTCGACAATGATCCGGTTGGCGCCCGAGGGCGCAAGGCCGAACTCACCGCTGATGCGGACCGCCTCCTCGGCGTTCCAGCGAAAGAACTCGGCGGCGTAGGCGACCTCACTGCGCGCGTCACGCAGCGCCTTGCCGTTCTCCAGCGAGATCAGCGCAGCCAGTATCTCCGCCCGTTCGGTCATCAGTTCGAAGC
>NZ_RZSG01000323.1:0-6477 GCF_003997725.1 Mesorhizobium sp. M4A.F.Ca.ET.050.02.1.1 | reverse complement strand
TTGATGTATGGCGCCATCCAGAAGCTGCCGACACACCTGCAGGGCGCGCTCTCTTTCGTCTATCCGGTGGTGGCGATCCTCGTCGACGTCGGCGCCTTCGGCCACCGTCTGCACCCCGCGCAGATCCTCGGCGCCGCCGCCATCCTGATCGCCGCCGCTGGCATGACCCTCGGCTGGACGCTTTGGAAGCCCAAGGTGCCGAGCCCACAAGCGGCCGAGTGAAGGACCGCGACGGCCGTCCTGCCGTCTCGGCTGGGCGGCGGTCCCGCCCGACCCGGTTAGCTCTGATATCATGATCCCGCTTGCCCGCCTGTTCAAACCGGGCGCTTTGCTCTATGCCGCAATGCAACCATCTTCGCCCGGCATAGGCGAAAACCGGGATCGATGACCAATGAACGACGCCACGCCGCCCAATCGCTGCCGTATCGTGCTGATCGCGCCGAAAGACGCGCCGGCCGAGCGTATTGCCGCGGCCTTCGAGGGCGGTGACGTCGCCTCGCTCATCCTGCCGGAAAACGGCATGGATGACGTCGCCTTCCAGGCCTTCGCCGAAAGGATCGTGCCCACGGCGCAGGCGGCAGGCATCGCGGTCGTCATCGCCGGCGATACCCGCATCGCCGGCCGCGTCCAGGCCGACGGCATCCATGTCGAGGTCTCCAGCCAGGAGGTCGCCGAGACCATCGAACACTTCCAGGGAAGGATGATGGTCGGCGTCGGCGGCGCCAAGACCCGCGACGATGCGCTGGCGCTCGGCGAGGCGCGGCCCGACTACATTTTCTTCGGCCGCTTCGGTTACGACAACAAGCCGGAGCCGCATCCGCGCAACCTGTCTCTTGGCCAGTGGTGGGCCGAGATGATCCAGATCCCGTGCATCGTCATGGCCGGATCCGATCTCGCATCGGTCGAGGCGGTGGCCGCCACCGGCGCCGAATTCGTGGCGCTGTCCAGCGCCGTCTTCGCCGACGGGATCGACCCCAGGGGGGCGATCGCCGCCGCCAATGCGCTGCTCGACGAGACCGCGCCGCGCTTCGAGGATTGACGTGCGCCGGTCTTTGCTTCCCCTCGCGGTTCTGGCCGCGGCCCTTTTGACCGAGGCGGCGGCGGCGGCGCAGACCGTTCCGCTGCCGCAGCCCCGACCGGATGCTGGCGTACCGGACGCAAGCGCGCCGGCTGCAAATGCGCCCGCCGCAGGTGCGCCGACCACCGGCGTGCATGTCGACAAGCCGATCGCCACGCCGCTGCCGCAGCCCGCCACCACGGCCCCATTGCCTTCGGCGGACGCCATTAATCCCGATCGCTTCGGCGCCAAACCGTCGGATTCGGCCTATGGCGCCTTTCAGCGCGGCCTCTACAAGACCGCCTACAATCTCGCCTTGGTGCGCGCCCAGAACGGGGACCCCGCCGCCCAGACCCTGGTGGCGGAGATCCTGTCGCGCGGGCTCGGCGTACCGCTCAACGCCGCGGAGGCCGCGAAATGGTACGCGCTCGCCGCCGAGCAGGGCGTGCCGGAATCGCAATTCCAGTACGCGTTGATGCTGCTCGACGGCCGCTACGTCAAGAAGGACGAGAAGGCGGCGTATGCGCTGATGCAGGCCGCCGCGGAGGCCGGCAACCGCCTGGCGCAGTTCAATTTTGCGCAATTGCTTGTCCAGCAGGATCCGGGCGACGCCGGCATCGCCAAGGCTGCCACCTATTACGAGCGCGCCGCCGCCACCGGACTGGCCGACGCGCAATATGCGATGGCGCAGATCTACGCCAATGGCGCCGGCGGCAAGCCGCGCGATGATGCCCAGGCGCGTCGGCTGCTGGCGCAAGCCGCCAGGCAGAACTACGATACGGCGCAGGTCGATCTCGCCACATGGATGATCGAGGGGCGCGGCGGCGACCGCGACCTGAAGTCCGGCTTCGGCTGGATGAAACAGGCGGCCGAGGGCGGTAACGTCGCCGCCCAGAATCGCCTCGCCAAGCTGTACATGGAAGGCATCGGCACCGACCCGGACCTGATCCTCGCGGCCGCCTGGTATATCGTTGCCCGTCGCGCCGGACTTATCGATCCCGAAATGGATGATTTCCTCCAGGGCCTCGACGACGGCCAGACCAAGCAGGCGCTGCAGAAGGCGAACCGTTTGCCTTGAGGGCAAGAGGCGCAGGGCGGCGGCGCTGCGTCGCGGTGCTCCCTCCTTGCCTCTCCGGACGATTTGTGGTCTTGGAGGCGCCAAATCGCCGTCGCGGCGGCTCCCTCACTCCGGACCAGCATCATCATGGCCAAGATCAATGGCAACGAAATCCGTCCCGGCACCGTCATCGAGCACGATGGCGGACTTTGGGTCGCGGTCAAGACCAACACCGTCAAGCCCGGCAAGGGCGGCGCCTACAACCAGGTCGAGCTGAAGAACCTCATCAACGGCACCAAGCTCAACGAGCGTTTTCGCTCGGCCGAGACCGTCGAGCAGATCCGGCTCGATCTGAAGGATTTTTCCTTCCTCTATGAGCAGGGCGATGCGCTGGTGTTTATGGACACCGAAAGCTACGAGCAGCTCGAACTGGCGAAGGATTTCGTCGGCGATCGCGCCGCCTTCCTGCAGGACGGCATGATGGTGACGGTCCAGCTCTACGAGGAACGGCCGATCGGCATTTCGCTGCCCGATCAGGTGACGCTGGCCATCACCGAGGCCGACCCGGTGGTGAAGGGGCAGACGGCTGCCTCTTCCTACAAGCCCGCGGTGCTGGAGAACGGCATCCGCGTGCTGGTGCCGCCCTTCATTGCCGCCGGCGAGCGCATCATCGTCGACACCAACGAAATCACTTACGTCCGCCGCGCCGACTAAAGCGCGGGACAGCGGGAAAACAAGATGGCGCGTTCAGCGATCCTCAATGTCATGGTCCAGGCCGCGATGAAGGCCGGCCGTTCGCTGGCGCGCGACTTCGGCGAAGTGCAGAACCTGCAGGTGTCGATGAAGGGGCCAGGCGACTATGTCAGCCAGGCCGACCGCAAGGCCGAGGACATCCTGTTCACCGAACTGTCGAAGGCAAGACCCGGCTACGCCTTCCTGATGGAAGAGCGCGGCGCCATCGAGGGCGAGGATGGCCAGCACCGCTGGATCGTCGACCCGCTCGACGGCACCACCAACTTCCTGCACGGCATCCCGCTCTTCGCCATCTCGATCGCGCTGGAGCGCCAGGGCCAGATCGTAGCCGGCGTCATCTACAATCCGGCGATGGACGAGCTCTACACTGCCGAGCGCGGCGGCGGCGCCTTCATGAACGACCGCCGGCTGCGCGTCGCCGGCCGCACCAAGCTCACCGACGCTGTGATCGGCTGCGGCGTGCCGCATCTCGGCCGTGGCCAGCACGGCAATTTCCTCATCGAACTGCGCAATGTGATGGCCGAGGTCTCGGGCGTGCGCCGTCTCGGTTCCGCCTCGCTCGATCTCGCCTATGTCGCCGCCGGCCGCATGGACGGGTTCTGGGAGGTCGGTCTGTCGGCCTGGGACATCGCTGCCGGCCTGCTGCTGATCCGCGAAGCCGGCGGCTTCGCTTCCGATTTCGAGGGTGGGCAGGAGATGCTGGAGCACGGCTCGGTCGTTGCCGGCAACGAGATCATCCAGCGCGCGCTCCTGAAGACGGTGAAGAAGCCGCTGCCATCTCGTTGACAGGCAAGTCACGTTGACGGGCGCCGCGCTGAAGCGCCGCAGTCGCAAAACGGCAACCAAAGCTTGAAATACTGTCCGGCAGACGCCCAGATGAGGGCGATGCAGGACGGTTCATGAGCGACACCAGGTCACAATCCCAGATCGAGATCCCGTTCGTGGGACGCTGGCATTACTCGCGTGCCGAAGTGATCGCCGACGGCATCGTACATGCGGTGGGCATCGTGCTGGCCATCGCGGCGGGTTCGGCCTTCCTGGCGCTGGCCGCCTTCCATGCCGGCCCCGGCGAATATGTCGCTGCAGCCTTCTATGTCGTCTCGCTGCTCACCGTCCTGTCGGTGTCGCTGGCTTATAATCTTTGGCCGGTGTCGTCGCCGGCGAAGTGGATTCTGCGCCGCTTCGACCATGCCGCGATCTATCTGTTGATCGCCGCGACCTACACGCCCTTTCTCGCCCAGCTCGACGGCTCGCCGCTCGCCGTCTCGATGATCGTGCTGGTCTGGACGGCAGCGGCGATCGGCATCGCCATCAAGGTGCTTTTCCCCGGCCGCTTCGACCGGCTTGCGATCGTCTTCTACCTCGCCATCGGCTGGAGCGGCATTGTCCTGGTCGGCCCGATGGTGCGGACCTTGCCGACGACATCGATCGCGCTGATCGTTGCCGGCGGCATCGTCTATTCGCTTGGCGTCATCTTCTTCGCCTGGAAGGGGCTGCGCTTCCACAATGCCGTCTGGCATGGCTTTGTCGTCACCGGCGCCGGCTTGCATCTGGCCGCAATGGTCGACTGTCTGGTGATAAACCGGATCTAGAGCGTGATCCCGAAAGTGGGGAACCGGTTTTCGGAAAAGAACAGCTCCAACAAGAAGGTAGAGTCCCATCCCGATTTCCATCAGGGATGGAACAGGCTCTGAGCCCTGGCTCGGCATTATTGCCAACCACCATTCAATTTGGTCACAATTCCGTTTAGAGTTGCCGTCAACCTGATCGGCGGCGCGGCATCGGAAACGGGGTTCGGATGGCTTTTCTCAGATCCTTCGGCATGGGCAGGCGCTCCGACGTTCTGATCTACGATCCGCACAAATTGTCGAGCCCGCAGGTCTTCCTGCTCACCATGGTGATCTTCCTGATCATCGTTGCATTCATCGCCGCTATCCTCACCCGCCAGATCTCGACCGCCTTCGTCACCAATCCCGGCCTCAACGGCCTGATCATCGGCGTGCTGGTGGTCGGCATCCTCTTGGCCTTCGTCCAGGTCGGGCGCCTGTTTCGCGAGGTGCGCTGGGTCAACTCCTTCCGCGCCGGCTCGGAGACCACGGAGCCTGTGCTGCTCGCGCCAATGAAGGCGATGATCGGCCGCTCGTCGACGGTGGCCTTCTCGACCAGCTCGATGCGCACGATGCTCGATTCCATCGCCACTCGCCTCGACGAAAGCCGCGACACCTCGCGCTACCTCGTCGGGCTGCTTGTGTTCCTTGGCCTGCTCGGTACCTTCTGGGGTCTGCTCAACACCATCGGCTCGATCCGAGAGACCATCGAATCGCTCGATCCCGGCACCGGCGACGCCGCCGCCGTGCTCGATTCGCTGAAGCAAGGGCTTGCCGCGCCGCTCGCAGGCATGGGCACGGCGTTTTCGTCCTCGCTGTTCGGCCTCTCCGGCTCGCTTGTGCTCGGCTTCCTCGACCTGCAGGCCGGCCGTGCCCAGACCCGCTTCTACACCGAGCTGGAAAACTGGCTGTCCTCGGTCACCGATCTGTCGCACGATATCGTCGTCTCCGACTCGGCCAGGACCGAGCCCTCCGACGAGATCCGCCTGCTGTCGGAAAGGCTGCGCAGCCTGCAGGAGAATGGCGGCGGCTCCAATCCGCGCGTCGCCACCGCGATGGCCAACCTCGCCGACGGTATTTCGGGCCTGGTCAAGAACATGCGTTCGGAACAGCAGATCATGCGCGACTGGGTCGAAGCGCAGTCCGACGAGCAGAAGGCGATGCGCAACACGCTGGAAAAGATCGCCGACGCGCTGAAGAAGCCGGGAGTGCACTGACGTGGCGCTGGCAAGGCGGCGCGCCGATCGCCGCATCGACTATTGGCCGGGCTTCGTCGACGCGCTATCGACACTGCTTCTGGCGATCATGTTCCTGCTCACCGTCTTCGTGCTGGCGCAGTTTTTGCTCGGCCGCGAGATCTCCGGCAAGGACACGGTGCTCAACCGGCTCAATTCGCAGATCAACGAACTGACCCAGCTTCTGGCGCTGGAGCGCTCTACGACGCAGGACAGGGAGGATTCTCTCGCCAATCTGCAGGCCTCGCTATCGGCGTCGGAGGCGGAAAAGAGCCGGCTCGAACAACTGCTGGCGCAAGGCGCCGGCGCCGGCGACGCCGCCAACCAGCGCGCCGCCGCCCTCTCCGGCGAGCTCGACAGCCAGCGCCAGATCAGCCAGCAGGCGCTCAGCCAGGTCGAGATCCTGAACCAGCAGATCGCCGCCCTGCGCAAGCAGATCGGTGCGCTCGAGGACGCGCTCAACGTTTCGGAAGCGCGCGACCGCGACTCCAACACCAAGATCGCCGACCTCGGCCGCCGCCTCAATGTCGCGCTGGCGCAGCGCGTGCAGGAGCTGAACCGCTACCGCTCCGACTTCTTCGGCCGCCTGCGTGAGATCCTCGCCGACCGCGAGAACATCCGCATCGTCGGCGATCGCTTCGTCTTCCAGTCGGAGGTGCTGTTCCCGACCGGCTCCGAAGAGATCAACGATGCCGGTAAGGTTGAAATGAAGAAGCTCGCCGACGCCATCATCGAATTGCAGAAGGAAATCCCGCCGGAGATCAACTG
>NZ_RZSG01000322.1:0-6478 GCF_003997725.1 Mesorhizobium sp. M4A.F.Ca.ET.050.02.1.1 | reverse complement strand
GCCGGCAGCGGCCGTGGCACAATGCCTCGCTGGGGCGCGAGGTCTTCATGGGAAAACCTGTCGAGGCGACGCCCGCGGCAAAACCCGCAGCCGAGACACCCGGCGCCGCGGCCACTTCGACCCCCGCCCTAGTGGTCGGCGAACCTCCGTCATGGGAAGTCGAGCAGCGTCTGTGGGACGAGGCCTCGAAGAAGAATTCCATCCCGTTCTACGAGGCCTATCTCGAACAGTTCCCGAACGGCCGTTTCGCCACGGTGGCGAAGCTGAACATCGACGAGTTGCAGGACCCGAAAGCCGAAGACAAGCAGGTCGCGGCCCTCGATACGGACGAGGCGAACGCCAATTCCGGCTCCGCCGTGCGCACGTCGGTCGGCATTTCGGACGAAATGAAGCAGGCGCTGGGCAGCGAACTGACGGAAAGCGCCATCGGTCTCGATCGCGAGGGGCGCATCGATCTGCAGTTGCGCATCGAGGCCCTCGGCAACGAACTTGGCAGCGTTGACGGGAATATGGGCCCCAAGACCCGCCAGGCGATCGGCGACTGGCAAGAGGAGAACGGCCTGCCGCCGACCGGCTTCCTGACGCGGGAGCAACTGGCCTTCCTGGTGGTCCAGACGGACCCGATGATGGAGGCGGTGCGCGCCAGGCACGCCGCCGACCAGGCCCGCGCGACGACGCCGAAGAAACAGGTGGTGCAGAAGGCCCGCGCACCGAAGCCGGTGGTGCAGAAGCAGCGCAAGAAGCAACAGCAGGTCGTTCAGAAGAAGCGCAACCGCGACACCCTGGTCGGCCGGGAGGAACCCCCGCCGCCCCAGGACAACAACAACGACTTCCTGACCAAGGCGCTGATCTTCGGCACCGGTGTGGCTGTGGGCGGCGTGCTCAACAAGTGACGGCCGGAACCCGGGCCTGCCGCAAAGGGCGCCTGCCGACGCAAATGAGGGGTGCTACTCCGTCCTGATCCGCATTTCGACCCGGCGGTTGACCGGATCGTACGGGTTGGCGCTGCGCGGATGCGTCTTGCCCAGGCCGATCGCTTCGAGCCTGGTGGCGGCAACGCCATTGGCCGTCAGGAAGGCGGCCACCGATTGCGCTCTCCTTTGTGACAGTTCCTGATTGTAGCGGGACGAGCCGGAGGCGTCGGTGTGACCTTCGACGACGAAGCTGAAAGAGCTCAGCCGTTGGTCCTTCAACGCCTTGGCGAACTCGTCGAGCTCGGTGCGCGCGGTCGTGTCGAGCTGGGCTGAATCGAGCCCGAAATTGATCATCATGTCGAGGCCGGTTTTCTTGGCCGGCGCGTCCTTCGCCTCGGCCTTGCTCTTGCACTCGTCCTCGGTGCCGACGCAAATCCCGCGCGAAGCGCCGAGATTGCCCGCTCCGGCAAAAAACTTCACAATGTCTTCCGATTTCTGCAGCGGATCGGCAAAAGCCTGGCCAGACACAAGCACGACCGCCAACACAAAGGCTGAACTGCCCATTCGCATAACCGTTACTCCCGTTTGAAGCATCCGATTTCGCCGGCCGCGGATCATATCAAATTCCGAAGCGATTGTCTGTCGGCCACACCGAAAATATGCGGCATCGCCGGCGATGGCCGCCTGCCCGTCGAGCAAGACTTGACCGGCGCCTCGCCGGGCGCTTGAGTGGCTGTTATTCCTCGGGGAAAGGCGTGGCGGCCATGGCCAATGAGCTCCGATACAAAACGGCACGGGACCTTTTCACGGCTTGTCCCGCTGTCGCCGGGGACATGAGCGCCCTCCCGACCGAACAGGCCTCGATCGAGTTCTGCCGAGCCCTGCTCGCCGGGCCGGTGCCCGAGGAAGCAATCACGTTCTGTGCCTATCTGCTCGCCGAACGGGCCGCGGTCTGGTGGGCTCATGAATGCCTGAGCCACCTGCGCGACCTGCTCGACGGGCAGGACCTGGAGTTGCTCATGCTTGTCGGCGACTGGGTCAGCGAGCCGGACAATCCCAGGCACCATGCGGCGCTGAGCAGGGCCGTGGCGATGCCGCCGACGACGCCGGTCGCCTGGATTGCCCTGGCCGTGATATGGCGCGACGGCGGTTTAGCCGCGGACGAGGCGGCGATGCCTGTGATGCGGCCGTTCCCCGCCGCCCATGCGGTCAATGCCGGGATACTGGCGGGGCTGGCACGTGTCGCGCTCGCCGATCGCTTTTCCGTGCTTTCAGCCTTCGTCGAAATGGGCATCCAGACGGCGGAGATCGAGGCGCTGCGCCAATCGGCGGATGCCTAGGCCTTTGTGAAGGCGGTGCTGAAGTCAGTGGCGCACCGCACGGTCATCGCAGCCGGCTGCCCTGGATGCTTGGTCATCCTCCCCAGCCGCCGCCGCTATTGCCTCCGCCGCTCCCACCGCCTCCCATAGTGGGAACAACAGGCGCGGTCACAGTGGTTTCCTCAACCGGCTTTACCACTTTTTTGGCGGTCACCTTTTTCTGTTTGACGACCGTGGTCTGAGGGGTCGTGCGGACCACCTTCTGCTGCGGCTTCGCCGCCACCGGTGTCGGCTCGGCCTTGGGCATCAGGGACGTGCAGCCCATGAGCGCCACCATGAAGCCGAACAGCGTTGTTGCGGTGATTGCCTGCTTCAATGTCCTGCCCACCATTGCCTCCCGGTTGATCAGAAAAGGTCCCTGCGCGGATTGGCTTCTTCCCACACCCCTCTGGCCGCGTTGATCAGCTGAGTGTCCAGCGAGCCGGTCGCGGCGACCTTCGACTTGAGTTCCTGTTGCAACTGCTCCAGCGCCGCCGTTTTCGGCTTCGCTGCGAATTTTGCCAGCGTCTTCCTGGCCTCCGGCAGCTCCTTGCGAAGGTCGAGCGCGGCCGCGAAAGCGAGGAAACGCGCGGCGACGGCCTGATTGGCCTTGTCGCCCTTCTGCATTTCGAGAGCCGCGCGATCGTAGGCGCCGGACTGATCGCCGCGCATGGTCCCTAGCTCGAACAGTCTTTGTGCCTCGGCGAGGTCCCGCTCCACGCCGGAGCCGTCCCGGTACATGCGCCCAAGGCTGGCTGGAGCGTAGGGCTGGCCGAGATCGATGGCCCGTTGAAACAGCGTCAGCGCCATCTTCGGATCCTTGTCCACGCCCTGGCCGCTAAGATAGTTCCGGCCGAGCAGGTTCATCGAATACATGTCCTGCCGCTGCACGCCGGCCTGAAGGAAGGCAACCGCGCGATCCGGGTCGGCGGTCACGCCGTTGCGGCCCTCCGTGAAGATCGCGGCGAGATCGTTCATGGCATAGGTGTGCCCCATCGCCGCGGCCTTGAGCAGCAGGTCCAACCCCTTTGCAGTGTCGGGCCTGACGCCGTAGCCGTTGAACAGGGCGCGCCCCCAGGACGTCATGCCGTAGGGATCGCCCTTGTCCGACGCAGCCTTGTAGAGGGCATTGGCCTGCGTGCGGTCCTGAGCGGTTCCGGTTCCGGTCGCATGCAGGTAGCCGAGTTCGAAGACGGCGCGGACATGCCCCCTTTTCGCGGCCTCCTCGATGGCTGTCCTGGCATCCTCGACCTTGCCCACGGCAAGCAGAGCGCGTCCGAGTTCATAGCGGAAGCGGGGTACATCCGGATAAGCCTTCACAGCCGTCTCGCAGGCGTCCACCGCGCCGGCGCCGATCTCGTTCGGCAACAGGCCGGGGACCACGCCTTGCAGGTCGAGCGGTTCGCCGGCGGCCGTGTCGCATGGATCGACGCTTGGCGAGAGTTTCATGCTGGCGGGCTTGGATGAATTGTCGTCGGCCCGGATTTCGAGGCCGACTATGAGCGGCTTGACGGTGCCGATCTGCGGTTCGTACCGCAAGTGCTCGACCTCGTCGGCCCTTAGGCTTGCGTCGGGCGTCAGTGTTCGGTCAGGCAGGGATAGCGTTCCCGTTGCCGGATAGCTCGCGACTTTCAGGCTGACCGCGGGGTCCTTCGTCGGCAGATCCAGGTTCAGCGCAACCGGGCCGACGCCCACCGGAACACCGATGTCACGATTTTCGATCGCCTCTGCGGCGCCGGTGATTTGGATGCCGCGCTCCAGGATCTGCTGCTTCTGCTCGGCCTCCAGCGAGGCCATGATCTGCTGACCATCGGCTCCCTCGCCGCTCTTGACCCGGAACACCAGTATGCCCTGGCTTTGGCCGCCCCAGTCGTCATGCGTGGCGTAGGCCAGCATATCCACCTCGTCCTGCGCGGCGGCGCCCTTGGGGACATCCATCTTCAGGCGCGGCAGGTCCTTGCCCTGGATCGGCTGGCCGACCTCGACAGGCTTGCCGTCCAGCGTCAGGCGGCCGAGAGCCGGCGGTCTCTCGATGCTGACGGTGACGGTTCCGCCGTCGACATCGATCGGCTGCGGCAGGCCGAGATCGACCGGGCCGACCCCCGAGAGCACGACCTTCTCCAGCACCGGCGGCAGCGAAGGCCGGGTGGCGCGGCGCATCAGCACGACCTCGTCGATCAGCGAGGAGTTTTCCCAGGGAACCTGCTTGCCGTCGGTCGCCTGGACGACGTCGCGGCGCACCGCGGCCATCACGGCGCGGATCTCCTGGTTAGGCGCCAGCGCGCGGCGCGAAAATGCCGATGAGAAGGGACTAAGGTCACCGGTTCCGTCATAGGCGACCGAGCCCGGTTCGGTGGCGAAGGCGATCAGCGTGTTCAGCGAGCTCTTGACCTGCGCGAGGCCGGCATTGCCGGCGGTGATCAGTTGATCCCGCAGCCAGTAGTCCTTGCGCGGGAACGGGTTGTTGCGGCAGGCGTCGAGGATGATCACCTGGATCTTCGATTTCGAGCGCAGTTGCTCCAGCACATCGTTGAGCTTGATCGCCTGGACCTCGATGTCGGCCGCCCTCTTCAGCGAGGCGTCGACCGGGATCAGGAAATTCTCGCCGCCGATCTGGAAGCCGTGGCCGGAATAGTAGACGACAGCCAGGTCGGCGCCGTCGGCGGCGGCCAGATAGCTGCGAAACTGCTTCTCGAATTCGAGCTTGGTGAGATCCTTGGCGACGAACACGTCGAAGCCGGCAAGCCGAAACGTGTTCGACACATCCGCGGCATCCTTGTCCGGGTTCTTGAGCGCCGGGATTTCACGATATTCGGAATTGCCGATCACAAGGGCAACCCTTCGATCGGCGTGAGCGTCGAACGTCGCGAGGCCCACGAGGATCAAGGCTGCAATGAACGCGCAGCATCGCAGCATGGCAAATCCTTAACTGCTATGACCTGTCGACCACAAGAACGCAGCTTGCGGTGTCAGGGTCTGTTAAAGAGTTCACAATCTGCCGATACAGGAACTGAGAGAGGCGCCAAGGCGAATGCGGGCGCATTCCTCATCCAATCAGTTTCTAAATTACCCTAGAGGCGGAGGTTCCGCAATGATCTGAGCCGGCTTGTCGATGGTGCGGTCGGCAACGTGCTGCGGCCGCCTCGCCGCGAACATCCGCGCGATGCTCATCGCCTCCAGGACGCGACGATAGTCGAGCAGGAATGATCGGCTGGTCGGTCTGGCACGCCGGGTTTGCGGCTGGATTCGGTCAAAGGTTGAGCGACAGTGCGACAAGTGCGTCGCCGTTGGACAGGCCGAGCGCTTCAAGCGGTCCTTTGCTCGGGCTGTGCAATGTCCATGATCTTGCGCAGGCCCGTTGCGACGACCGATACCCGGAACTTCCCGGCCAATGCCTGGTCGAAGATGGCGCCCACGATAATGTCGGCGTCGGCGTCGACCTCTTCCCGTATCCGTGTCGCAGCCTCATCGACCTCGAACAGCGTCATGTCCGTGCCGCCGCAGATCGACACGAGCAGGCCTCTGGCGCCTGTCATGGAAGCCTCATCGAGCAGCGGATTGGCGATCGCAGCCTCGGCCGCAGTCCTTGCACGGCCCTCGCCGGAAGCCTCGCCGGTTCCCATCATCGCCCGGCCCATGTCCCGCATCACTGACTTCACATCGGCGAAATCGAGATTGATCAGGCCTTCTTTCACGATGAGATCCGTGATGCATCCGACACCCGCGTAGAGAACACGGTCTGCCATGGCAAAGGCGTCGGCAAACGTGGTCCTGGCGTCGGCGACCCTGAAGAGGTTCTGGTTCGGGATGACGATCACTGTATCGGCGCACTCGCGAAGGCGTTCTATGCCTTCCTCCGCGGCCTGGGTCCTGCGCTTGCCCTCGAACACGAAAGGCTTGGTAACGACCGCCACCGTCAAGATGCCGGCATCGCGTGCGGCACGCGCAATAACCGGCGCAGCGCCTGTCCCGGTGCCACCCCCCATGCCCGCCGTGATGAAACACATATGCGTTCCCGCGAGATGATCCATGATCTCGTCTATGGATTCCTCCGCGGCCGCGCTGCCGACCTGTGGCAAAGATCCGGCCCCCAAGCCCTCTGTCACATGCGCGCCCAACTGGATCAGCCGCGACGACTTCGACATCGTGAGCGCCTGGGCATCAGTATTGGCGACGACGAACTCGACGCCCTGCAAGCCTTCGGAG
>NZ_RZSG01000321.1:0-6485 GCF_003997725.1 Mesorhizobium sp. M4A.F.Ca.ET.050.02.1.1 | reverse complement strand
CCTTGCGCGGGCCAGTAGCACGGCGCTGCGCCATGCCCGGCCCCGCGCAAGGTCCGCGCAAGACTGGCGGCCTAATCTTTGGGAACCCCGCCCGGAGATTCCCATGGAGCCCGTCAACCTTTTCGATCTCGCCACCAAGCAATCGCAGTGGCTGGCCGTGCGCCAGTCCGCAATTGCCTCCAACATCGCCAACGCCAACACGCCGGGCTACACGGCGGGCGATGTCGAGCCGTTCGAGAAGGTCCTCGACCGTACGGCGGTATCGCTGCAGGCCACCCAGGCCGGGCATCTCGGCACCCAGGCGACGAATGCCGGCTTCACCGTCAAGCCGGAGGAAGCCACCGGCTCGATCATGCCGTCGAAGAACACGGTGGCGCTGGAAGACGAACTGATGAAGGCCGGTGAGGTCCGCCGCTCCTTCGAACTCAACACCGCGATCGTCAAGGCCTTCCACTCGATGATGATGATGGCTGTGAAGAGCTGACCATGGACGCGCTTACCGCAGCCCTCAAAGTCGCAGCATCCGGCCTTGGTGCCCAGTCGGAGCGCCTGCGCGTGGTGTCGGAAAACCTCGCCAACGCGCAGTCGACCGGCACCACGCCGGGCGCCGATCCCTATCGCCGCAAGACGATCTCCTTTGCATCCGAGCTCGACCGCGCCACCGGCGGCCAGCTTGTCGAGGTCAGCTCGGTAGAGCGCGATCCATCCGATTTTCCGATCGAGTTCCAGCCCGGCAACGAAGCCGCCGACGAAAAGGGCTACGTCAAGATGCCCAACGTCAACGTGCTGATCGAAATGGCCGACATGACCGAGGCCAATCGCTCCTATGAGGCCAATCTCCAGGTCGTCAAGCAGGCGCGCGATCTGATTTCCATGACCATCGACCTGATGAGGAACCAGCAATGATCAGCGGCATCGGCAGCATTGGCGCGCTCAAACCGGCAACCGAAGGCGCCGGTGTGGCGACCGACGCCCTCCAGGGCATCGTCGCGCCGACGACAGCGACCGAGACGGTCGGCACATCCTTCGCCCAGGCGCTGAGCCAGGCAGCGTCGAAAACCGTCAACACCTTGCAGAATGCCGAGCAGGTGTCGATCCAGGCGCTGCGCGGCGACGCCGACACTCGCCAGGTGGTCGACGCGGTGATGAGTGCCCAGCAGGCTCTGCAGACGACCATCGCCATCCGCGACAAGGTTGTCTCCGCCTACCTCGAAATCAGCCGCATGAGTATCTAGGACCGCGTCATGAAAGCACTTGCCATCGCCGCCACCGGCATGAACGCCCAGCAGACCAACCTGGAAGTCATCGCCAACAACATCGCCAACATCAACACCACCGGCTACAAGCGCGCTCGCGCCGAATTCTCCGACCTGCTCTATCAGGTCGACCGCACGCAGGGCGTGCCCAATCGCTCCAACACGTCGCTGGTGCCGGAAGGTGTCTCGATCGGCCTCGGCGTCAAAACGACGGCGGTGCGCAACGTCCATACCCAGGGCGAGCTGACAAGCACCGGCAACAGCTTCGACCTCGCGCTGACCGGCCGGGGCTGGTTCCAGATCGAGGGTGCCGACGGCGGCACGCTCTACAGCCGCGCCGGCGCCTTCAACACCAACGCCACCGGACAGCTGGTGACGGTCGACGGCGCCAACGTCGTCCCCGCCATCACCGTGCCAACCGACGCGGTCGAGGTCATCGTCAACAAGACGGGCCAGGTCTTCGCCCGCATCGACGGCCAGACCGATCTCCAGCTTCTCGGCCAGCTGCAGCTCGCCAACTTCTCCAACGAGGCCGGGCTGGCGCCGCTCGGCGACAATCTGTTCCAGGAGACGGCGGCTTCCGGCCCGGCCAATGTCGGCGTGCCCGGCGACCCCGGCTTCGCCACGATCGAACAGGGCTACCTGGAATCGTCCAACGTCGATCCGGTCAAGGAGATCACCGAACTGATCTCGGCGCAGCGCGCCTATGAGATGAATTCGAAGGTCATCCAGGCCGCCGACGACATGGCCTCGGTCGTGTCCAAGAACATCAGGTAACAGATCATGCTTGCGCCGGCCCACCGCTCCCTCCGCCGCGCCGCGCTGGCTCTCGCGCTGGTGGCCGGCGGCGTGCCGGCGTTTGCCCAGGAAGCCGGCGACAATCAGGCCGGCAACCAGAACGCCAGTCAGCTCGCGGCCCGCAATACCGGTCAGGCCGCCGGCGATGTCGTGCTGATCCCCAACCGGGTCATCTATCCCGGCGAGACGATCGACCTTGCCGCCCTGAAGCAGGTGACGCTCGTTCCCGGCAAGCACAAGCCGGAGGCCGTCGCCACCCTCGCGCAGGAACTCCATGGCAAGGTCGCCAAGCGCACGCTGCTGCCGGGCCGCTACATTCCGACCGCCGCCATCCGCGACGCTTGGCTCGTCGAACAGGGCGCTGCGGTGCAGATCTATTTCACCGCCGGCGCCCTGACCATTTCGGCTTCCGGCGTTACCCTGCAGCCGGGCGCCGCCGGCGACCTGGTCAAGGTCCGCAACATCGACAGCGGCAAGATCATATCCGGCACGGTGATGGGCGACGGCACCATCATGGTCGGCGCTTCATGATGCGCGGACTTGCCTTTCTTCTGGCGGCTGCCCTTGGCCTGCAGCCGGCGTTGGCCGACGGGCTCGCACCGAAGGCCAAGCGCGAGCTTGCCGCGAAGAATGGCGGCGCCTTCAATGATCCGGAATATGACCCGGCCACCACCACGCGGATGTTCCGCGTTTCGACCGGGCCAAGCACGCTGCCGCCGGGCCAGGTCGCGGCGCGCATCAAGGACATCGCCCAACTGCAGAGCGCGCGCGACAACCAACTCGTCGGCTACGGCCTGGTTATCGGCCTGGCGGGAACCGGCGACAGCCTGCGCAATTCGCCCTTCACCGAGCAGTCGATCCGCGCCATGCTGGAGAATCTCGGCATCGCCACCGAAGGCGGCAGCGCGCGCGCCAAGAACGTCGCCGCCGTCATCGTCACTGCCAACATGCCGCCCTTCGTGCAGTCGGGAGCCCGCATCGACATCGACGTTTCCTCGATGGGCGACGCCGCCTCGCTTGCCGGTGGCACGCTGGTGATGACGCCACTGAAGGCGGCCGATGGCGAAATCTATGCCGTCGGCCAAGGCTCGGTGATCGTGGGCGGTTTCACCGCCCAGGGCCAGGCCGAGCAATTGACGCAAGGTGTGCCGACCGCGGGCCGCGTCCCCAACGGCGCCATCGTCGAACGCTCGGTGCCAGCCGAGTTCGACGATCAGGGCGTGCTGACGCTGCAATTGCGCAACCCCGACTTTTCGACCGCCATTCGCATCGCCGACGCTATCAACGATTACACCGCGCAGCGTTTCGGCATGCGCGTCGCGGCCGAGCGCGATGCCCGCACCGTCCAGATCAGGCGGCCGAAGAACGTCTCGGCGGCACGCTTTTATGCCGAGATCGAGAATCTGGTCGTGGAATCGGACACGCCGGCCCGCGTCGTCATCGACGAGCGCACCGGCACCATCGTCATCGGCAACAACGTCAAGATCTCGCGCGTGGCCATCAGCCACGGCACGCTCACGGTGCGCATCACCGAGGCGCCGAAAGTCGTCCAGCCCGAGCCCTTTTCCAAGGGCGTGACCGCTGTAGAGCCCTTCACCGCCATCGAGGCCACGCGGCCCGACGCGCGGGTCGCAGTGCTCGACGGGCCGAACCTCGAAACGCTGGTTTCTGGCCTCAACCGTCTTGGCGTCAAGCCGGACGGCATCATTGCCATCCTGCAAGGCATCAAATCGGCCGGCGCCCTGCAAGCCGATCTGGTCCTCCAATAGGCCATGCCGATGATCGCTCCCCGCCAACCGAACCGCAACGCCAGGCCGGCGTTGATTGCCCCGGCCCTCGCCGTCATGCTTCTTTCTGCCGGCGCAGCCCGCGCCGAAGAGGCCGTGCGCCAGGTGCTGCCCGGCGGGCAGGCGCCGGCTGCAACCCAGCAGATGACCCTGGAGAAGGCGCCGGACGAAAGCGAGATACAGCGCTTCTGCTCCAACATCGCCGACGCCGCCCGCGATCGCCGCTACGCCCTGCAGGCGCAGGAGCTGAAGGAGCTCCAGGCCGGCATCGACCAGCGCATGAAAGCGCTGGAGGACAAGCGGGCCGAATACGAGCAATGGCTGAAGCGCCGCGAGGTGTTCCTCGCGCGCGCCGAGGACAGCGTTGTCAAGATCTATGCCGGCATGAAGCCGGACGCCGCGGCCGAACGCCTGGCGATGGTCAATGTCGAACTGGCCGCCGCCATCCTGATGAAGCTGGATTCGCGCAAGGCCGGCGTCATCCTCAACGAAATGGACCAGAAGGCGGCCGCCGCGCTTACCGGCATCATGGCCAGCGCGGCGCGAAGGACAGATCCGTCATGATCCGCAAAATGCTCATCCTCGTCGGAGTCGCGGCCTTGTCCGGCTGCGGTACCGATCTCAAGGAGGTCGGCAGGGAACCGGCGCTGTCGCCGGTCGGCTCCGGCATCGGCAATGGCGCGGCCGCGCCTTACAGCTATCCCGAGCCACCGGCGGCGCCAGTCAAGAAATTCTCGCTGTGGGACGATCGCCAGAGCCGCTTGTTCACCGACCCAAGGGCGCTGCGCGAAGGCGATATCCTCACCGTCAACATCAAGCTAAACGACAAGGCCAACTTCAAGAACCAGAACGACAGGAGCCGCACCGCCGCGCGCAAGCTCGGCTATGATGTCACTCTGGGATGGGAGGGCAACAGCACGAGCGGTAAGGGCGACGCCGGCCTGAGCTCCAGCACCGAAACCAACGCCGACGGCGAAATCAAGCGCTCGGAGACCCTGGAGCTCAACGTCGCCGCCGTCGTCACTGAGGTCTTGCCCAATGGCAACCTGATGATCAGGGGTTCGCAGGAGGTACGCGTCAACTACGAGCTCAGGGTGCTCACCATTGCCGGCATGGTGCGTCCGTCCGATATCGGCGCGGAGAACACCATCTCCTACGAACGCATCGCCGAAGCGCGCATCTCCTATGGCGGCCGCGGCCGAGTCAGTGAGATCCAGCAGCCGGCCTATGGCCAGCAGGTCCTCGATCAGGTTCTTCCCTTCTAAAACGGGCAGGCTCGGGAAATTACGCCATGGCCAATGTCGAGCAAGTCGGGCAGAAGAAGGGACCTTCCCTGGTCATCCAATTGGCCATGCTCGTGGCGGTGACGGCCGCCGCGATCGGCATGGGCTGGCTGTCCGGCGGCTATCTGAAGGGCACCGATGCTCCGGCCTCGGTGCCGGTGGCTCCGGAAAACGAAGGCAATACCGAGAGGCCGGCCGAGTCCGGCAAGGAAGCCGTCGGACCGACGCTTGTCCAGCTTGCACCGATCACCACCAATCTGGCGTCTCCCGCAGAGGTCTGGATAAGGCTGGAGGCGTCGGTGTTTTACGACGCGCCGCAGCCGCCGGAGATGACCGAGCAGATCCACCAGGATCTGTTGGCGCTGGTGCGCACGCTGAAGATGCATCAGATCGAAGGCGCCAGCGGTTACCAGCATCTGAAGGCCGATCTCGAGGAGCGTGCCGCCATCCGCAGCGGCGGCCATGCCAAACAGATTCTGATCAGGACATTGCTGCTCGAATGAGAAAATACCTTCTCGCCGCCACGCTCCTGGTCCTTGCCACCTCCGTCGCCGCGGCCCAGCAGCTGGATCTCGGTGCCATCGGCAAGGCCGACGGCACGACCGTCGGCTACCTGATCCAGATGTTCGGCCTGCTCACCGTGCTGTCGGTGGCGCCGGGGCTTTTGATCATGGTGACGAGCTTCACCCGCTTCGTCATCGCCTTCTCGATCCTGCGCGCCGGCATCGGCCTGCAGTCGACGCCGGCCAACCTGATCCTGATCTCGCTGTCGCTGTTCATGACTTTCTACGTCATGGCGCCGACTTTCGATCAGGCCTGGAACACCGGCGTCAAGCCGCTGATGGACAACCAGATCACGCAGGCGGAAGCGTTCGAGAAGATCTCGGACCCGTTCCGCACCTTCATGCTGCACAATGTGCGCGACAAGGATTTCGACCTCTTCGCCGACCTTGCCCGCGAACGCGGCCAGACCGTCTCGCGCGACACCGTCGACCTGCGCATCCTGGTGCCCGCCTTCATGATCTCCGAAATCCGGCGCGGTTTCGAGATCGGCTTCCTGATCGTGCTGCCGTTCCTGGTCATCGATCTGATTGTCGCCACCATCACCATGGCGATGGGCATGATGATGCTGCCGCCGACCGTGGTGTCGCTGCCGTTCAAGATCCTGTTCTTCGTGCTGATCGACGGCTGGAACCTGCTTGTCGGCAGCCTGGTGCGATCCTTCACCTGACTTGTCGATATTGATCGCCAGCCTTGCCTGACTGGCGCCGCGCCGCCGCGCCCAGATTTCCTGCAATATATTTTCGGTTAACCGTCGCGTTTAGGCCTTTGGTAGGGACTTGCCAGCATAGTCCCCCCAG
>NZ_RZSG01000320.1:5821-6502 GCF_003997725.1 Mesorhizobium sp. M4A.F.Ca.ET.050.02.1.1 | reverse complement strand
CCCGACGACACCGGCGCCAACGATGGCGATTTCGACAGTCCTGGACGCTGCCACCGATGACCTACACAAAACCCGGCAGTTGCAGATGGCCGGCCGACAACAGTTCGGCCATGATGGCGAGTGCCGTGCGCAGATCCTCCTGCGAGCGCGCCGCGCCGACATTGATGCGCACGCCGTGCTGGACCGGCTCGCGGCCGACCGCGAAGGCATCGCCCGGCAGCACGGCGACACCGCGCTCCAGGCAGGTGCGGGCAAAGCCCGCGCCGCGCCAGGGCTCCGGCAGGCGCAGCCAGGCATGGGTCGACGTCGGATGTGCCTGTATGTCGAAGCGGCCGAGGATTTCGCTCAGGATCGCCTGGCGCTGGCGCAGTTCCTGCTTCTGGATGTCGATGATGCGGGCAGCAGAGCCTTCCTCGATCAGCCTGGCACCGATCAGCGCCGTCAGCGGGCTGATGCTCCAGCAGTTGATGCGCAGCGCCGCCGCGACCTGGCCGGCGATGGGGCGCGGGGCGATGACGAACCCAAGGCGCAGGCCCGGCGCCAGGCATTTCGACAGCGCGCCGAGATGGATGGTCAGTTCGGGCTCGAGACAGGCGAAGGAGGGTGGCGGGTCGTCGGCCAGCGGCCGGTAGACGTCGTCCTCGATGATCAGCACATTGTAGCGGCGGGGAAACGGCGCAA
>NZ_RZSG01000320.1:0-5811 GCF_003997725.1 Mesorhizobium sp. M4A.F.Ca.ET.050.02.1.1 | reverse complement strand
GTACGGCGTCGACACCCGCCGCAAGCTCATGCCGGCGCTCCGCGCTCAGCGTGATCGTCGTCGGGTTGTGCAGCGTCGGCACCAGGAAGACCGCGCGCGGACGCAGGTGCGCGCAGGCGCCCTCGAAGGCGTCGGGGCGCATGCCGGCGCGGTCCATGGCGACGCCCCTGAGATCCAGCCCATGCACGCGACAGAGCGCGTTTATGCCCTGGTACGTCACCTCGTCGGCAAGCACGACCTCGCCCTGCCTGGTCACCGCACCGAGGACACCGTCCAGTCCGTGCTGGGCGCCAGCGGCGAGCACGACGCGGCCGGGATCGCCGTCGCCGGCGACGGATTTGAACCAGTCGGCCACCGCCACGCGCGCCCAGAGCGGTCCTTCCGGCGGGTGGTAGTCCTGAAGCGCGGCGTAGTGCCGGTCCTTGGGCAGACGCGGCAGCAGCGCGGCAACCGCATCGAGATAGGCGGTGGTGGCCGGCCGGTTGACGGAAAGGTCGATGATGCCGCTCTGGTCGCTCGGCGACGACACGAAGCCCGGCTTCTCGCCGACGTCACGGGCGGCGACCGTCGTGCCGCGTCCGGGCCGCGCTTCGAGCAGCCCCTGCTCCTGAAGTGTCGACAAGGCCCGCGTGACGGTCGTGACATTGATGCCCAGTGCCCGCGCGATCTCGCGCTGCGGCGGCAACCGGTCACCGACCGCGAGCGTGCCGGCGGCGATGCGTTCGGCGATCGCGTCGGCAAGGCGACGGTAAACCGGACTTTCGTCGTCGGGGAGGCGAAGATCTTGCAGCATGCGGGAATCGACTACGGCTGATGTCTCACTGTTGGCGCATCTAGCATAAGACAATACTCCGGACAATAGAGCTTGTCTGGCGTACAACCGCAAGATATCCTGTTAACAATCTCACACAATCCGCCAAAAATCGGCTTGACGGACAAAGTTGTCTGCATCTATGGTCGACTACAGGTTAATTGTGTGACCATACAAGTCACATGACCTGCCGGGCAGCAGCCGGTTTCCGGGAGGACGAGGCATGGATCGCAAGCCGCATCTCAGCCGCATCAAGGATTGCGGACTATGAGCGCCAGCCAGGCCGCATTGCCGGCCGCCCCGGCCACGATCGCGCCGGCCGCGCAAGCCGGTCCCGGCAAGGGTTTCGTCGAATTCGCCGACGTCGAAAAATCCTACGACGGGCGGACTTTCGCCGTGACGCGGATGAACCTCACCGTTGCGCGCGGCGAATTCCTGACGCTGCTTGGTCCTTCCGGCTCCGGCAAGACAACGACGCTCAACATGCTTGCCGGCTTCGAGCGGCCGACGCATGGCACGATCACGCTGGAAGGCCAACCGGTCGACCGCTTGCCGCCTTATCAGCGCAACATCGGCATGGTGTTCCAGAACTACGCGCTGTTCCCGCATATGACGGTCGAGGAGAACGTCGGCTTCCCGCTCTCGGTCCGGCAGGTCGGCAAGGCCGATATCGCATCCAGGGTAGCGAGCGCGCTCGACATGGTGCGGCTCAGGCAATTTGGCGACCGCCGACCGACCCAGCTTTCCGGCGGCCAGCAGCAGCGCGTGGCGCTTGCCCGCGCCCTGGTGTTCAAGCCGAGCCTGGTACTCATGGACGAGCCGCTCGGCGCGCTCGACAAGAAGCTGCGCGAACACATGCAGCTCGAGATCAAACAGATCCACACCATGCTCGGCGTCACCATCGTCTACGTCACGCATGACCAGAGCGAGGCACTGACGATGTCGGACCGCGTCGCCGTTTTCAACAATGGCGGCATCGCCCAGCTCGGCTCGCCCGATGATCTCTACAACAACCCGCAGAGCTCGTTCGTGGCGAGCTTCATCGGCGAGAACAACACGCTGGAAGGCGTGGTTGACCGAGTCTCCGGCGCAGAATGCAGGGTCCGGCTGAGCGGCGGTGGCGAACTCACCGCGCTGGCGATCGGCGTCGCGCAGGGCGCTCCCTGCCAGGTCGCCATCCGACCGGAACGGCTGACCCTGACGCCGATGGCGGCCGGCGGCAACGCCCTGCCCGCCACGGTGGACGGGCGGATCTATCTCGGCGACCACCTGCGCCTCGTGGCCAGGCTCGCCAACGACCAGGTGCTGACCGTCAAGGTCGGCCCCGAAGCGACGATGGCAAACGGCGAGGCCGTGACGGTCTCCTGCGCGCCCAATGATTGCCACGCCTTTCCGGCCGATGCCGGGACGGGCGGCGCCATTCCGAAACAGGGGAAAACGACATGAAATACACAAAGCAGACTCTGCTCGCGCTTGTGGCCGCAACTGCCTGCACGACGATAGGCCACGCCGCCTTTGCGCAAGAGCTTTCCATCATGGCGAGCGGGGGCGCTTGGCAGGACGCCCAGCGCAAGGCCTGGTTCGAGCCGTTCAGCAAGGAGACCGGCGTCAAGATCCTCGAGCAGGAATATCTCGGCGACCTCGGCAAGGTGAAGGCCATGGTCGACACCGGCAACGTGCCGATCGACCTGGTGACGGTCGAGACGGCGACCGTGCTGCAGGGCTGCGACGCCGGCATCCTCGAGCGGCTCGACTATTCCAAGATCGGACCGCGTGACAAGTTCATCGAGGGCTCGGCGCTCGATTGCGGTGTCGGTCTCGATGCTTACGGGGATATCCTCGCCTATGACCCGACCGTGCTGAAAGAGGCGCCAACATCGGTGCTCGACCTCTTCGACACGACCAAGTTCCCGGGCAAGCGAGCCATGCGCAAGTTCCCGGCGCAGAACCTCGAATGGGCGCTGATGGCCGACGGCGTGGCGCCGGCCGACGTCTACAACGTCCTTGCAACGCCGGAAGGCGTCGACCGCGCCTTCAAGAAGCTCGACACGATCAAGAAGGACATCGTCTGGTGGGATGCCGGCGCGCAGCCGGCGCAGCTTCTGGCCTCCAAGGAAGTGGTGATGACGACCGCCTGGAACGGCCGCATCCAGAACGCTATCGACACCGACGGCAAGCCGTTCAAGATCGTCTGGAACAACCAGATCCTCGAATATGACATGATCGCCATTCCAAAGGGCGCCAAGAGCCCGGACCTCGCCTACAAATATCTCGCCTATATCAGCGAGCCGGAAAACAACGCCAAGCTTGCCAGCTACATCACCTACGGACCGGTGCGCACCGATGCCGCGTCCTTCGTCGCAGCCGACGCCTTGCCGAAACTGCCCAACGCGCCGGACCATCTGGGCGGCGCCTATCTGGTCGCCGACACCGAGTTCTGGGGCGACTACGGCGAGGATCTGGTCAAGCGCTTCAACGCCTGGCTTGCGCAGTAGGAACGGGCATGTCGGCGCTCCAGCCCAGCGAAGTCGACCGGCCCGCGCTGGCCCGCGGCCGGCCAGCCGCCGACGCGGACCTCAAATCCGTGTCGGCGGCGCTCCGGCGCGCCGAATTCGGCGACCGGCTGCGCTCGCTGCTGTTGGCGGCGCCGCTGCTCATTCTCCTGGCGTTGAGCTTCGGCATACCTATCGTGCTGCTGCTGTCGCGCGCCGTCTATGATCCGACAATCGCAGATGCTTTGCCCAAGACGACCGTGGCCCTGGCCGGCTGGAACGGCCAGGGCCTGCCGGTGGACGATGGCTTCGCGGCGCTGGCCGCCGACCTGAAGGACAACCAGGTCAAGGGCACGGCCTATGAGCTGGCCAAGAGCCTGAACGCCCGCCTGCCCGGCGCGCGCAGCCAAGTGCTGAAGACGGTGCGCAAGCTCGAAAACGCCGACGGTCAGGCCGCGCTCGAGGCCATGAAATCGGTGCCGTTCTGGTCGGCGCCGTCGACCTGGCAGGCAATCCGGAATGGCACTCACAGCCTCACCTCGTTCTATCTGCTGAGCGCGCTCGACATGCGCTGGAATGCCGATGGCGGCATCGAGCGGGTGCCGCCGGAGCAGGCGATCTTCCTGCAGGTATTCGTGCGCACCTTCCTTGTTGCCGCGGCGGTCACGCTCGCCACGCTTCTGCTCGGGTTTCCCCTCGCCTACCTCATCGCCAGCGCACCGAAAGGCCTGGCCGCCGTGCTGATCGTCGCCGTGCTCCTGCCGTTCTGGACCTCGATCCTGGTGCGCACCGCCGCGTGGACGGTGCTTTTGCAGAAATTCGGCCTGGTCAACGACTTCCTGCTCTTCATCGGCATAGCCAGCGACCGGCTCGACCTGATGTACAGCCGCATCGGGCTGATCATTGCCATGACGCATATCCAGCTGCCGTTCACGCTGCTGCCGATCTACAGCGTCATGCGCACCATCCAGCCGTCGCAGATGAAGGCGGCCTATTCGCTTGGAGCCAAACCCCTCACCGCCTTCCGGCGCGTCTACCTTCCGCAGGTGTTTCCCGGCGTGATGGCCGGATGCCTGCTCACCTTCATCCTGTGCCTGGGTTACTACATAACGCCGGCGCTGATCGGTGGCGCCAGCGACCAGCTGATCAGCAACTTCATCGCCAACTACGTCAATGTCGAACTGAACTGGGAGATGGCGGCGGCCTTGAGCTTCATCCTGCTCGTCTTCACGTTGGCGCTGTTCGGCATCTTTGCTCGCATCCTCGGCCTCGACCGCCTGAAGCTGGTGTAGCCATGCTGTTGTCTCCCTACCCAACCCTTGGCGAACGCATCCGCATCGCGCTGCTCTGGATCTGGTGCGCGCTGGTCATCCTTTTCCTGCTGGTCCCGATCCTCATTCCGGTTCCGCTCTCCTTCAACAGCGGTGCCTTCTTCATCTTCCCGCTGGAGGGCCTCTCGACGCGCTGGTACGAGATGGTGCTCGGCACCCAGCGCTGGCAGTCGGCGATCGGCAACAGCCTGATCGTTGCCTTCGGCACCACGCTGATCGCAACGACGCTTGGCACGCTGACGGCGATCGCGCTTTCCGACGAGAAATTCCCAGGCCGACGCATCGTCATGCCGCTGCTTCTGTCGCCGCTCATAGTGCCGGTGGTGATCACCGCCGTCGGCTCGTATCTGTTCTATGCGCGCATCGGCCTGGCCAGCACCTACGCCGGCATCATCCTGGCGCATACCGCTCTAGCCAGTCCGTTTGTCGTCGTGACGGTGGCGGCGAGCCTCACCGGCTTCGACCGCAATTTGATGCGTGCCGCCGCGATCTCCGGGGCGAAACCGCTGACCGCGTTCTTTCGGGTGATGCTGCCGCTGATTCTGCCCGGCGTGCTCTCTGGCGCGGCCTTCGCCTTCGTCACGTCCTTCGACGAGGTCGTGGTCGTGCAGTTCTTGGCCAGCGCCGGCCAGCGCACCATGCCGCTCGAAATGTTCATCGGCCTTCGCGAAAAGCTCAGCCCGGCGATCACCGCCGCCGCGACGCTGATGATGGCGCTGTCGATCGTGCTTCTGGTGGTGGCCAATCTTTTGGCGCGGCGCGGTCAGAAACGGCCGGGCGCAGCGGCATAGGTTCTTCAGGACCGGCGAGGCCGGCGGCTGAGGTCTTCACGCGTCGGCCACCGGCGTCCAGATCACGTCGTCGATCCGCGCCGCGCCCGTCGCCAGCATCACCAGCCGGTCGAAGCCGAGCGCCGAGCCGCTGGCCTGCGGCATGGTGGCCAGAGCCGCGAGAAAGTCCTCGTCGATCGGGTAGCGCTCGCCATAGATGCGCTCCTTCTCGTCCATTTCGGCGGTGAAGCGGCGGCGCTGCTCGGTTGGATCGGTGAGCTCGCCGAAGGCGTTGGCGAGCTCGACGCCGCAGCAATAGAGTTCGAAACGCTCGGCAACGCGCGGATCCTCCGCGCTCGGCCGGGCGAGCGCGGCTTCCGAGACCGGGTAGCCGTACAGGATGGTGG
>NZ_RZSG01000031.1:0-21613 GCF_003997725.1 Mesorhizobium sp. M4A.F.Ca.ET.050.02.1.1 | reverse complement strand
CCGATCGAGATCGCCGACGACAGCGGCTTCAGCACCGCGACCTTGGCGTCGAGCCGCGAGCGCCCCAGCAGGATCGCCTCGATGGCTTCGGGGATGCCATGGCCGCGAATCTTCTCGCTGCCGAAGCGCGCCATCAGTCCGATGATCAGCGCGCCGATCACCGGAACGATCACCGCGGCTAACCCAAGCGGCGTGTCCTCGAGCCTCAGTTCGGCCAGCGAGAACTGGCCGAAATAGGCAATGTTGGTGGCGAGCCGGATGAGCTTCAGGAGCACCATACCGGCAAACAGCCCGGCGGTCGCCACCAGCACGGCAATGGCCGCGATGATGAGCACGCGAGGGTCGGTCGTGAAGTCGCGAAGATGGCCGTTGCCGGCGTGAGCGGATTTCATTGTGGGAGCCCGAGCTTTCTGGCGGCGCAAAGGCCGCCCGTTTGCGGCGGATTCATATCGTAATACGATATAATTCCTCAAGGCCGTTTTCGATCATCGATCCGCGTCATTTTGGACAAGGATCGCGTCAGGCACCGAACTTTGAAAAGAGTTTGAGCTTTGACGGGAAACAGCCATAAGTCGAAAAATGACGTCTCCGCCGAAATCACGCCCCGCCATCAGCCAGGCCGACTACCAGCGGCTGTCGCAGTTCCGTTACCTGATCCGTCGCTTTCTCGAATTCAGCCAAATCCAGGCGAACGAGGCGGGCCTCACGCCGCGCCAGCACCAGGCGCTGCTGGCGATCAAGGGATTTCCAGGCGGCGCACCGGTGGCGGTGGGCGACCTCGCGGAACGGCTGTGCATCCGCCACCATAGCGCGGTGGAGCTGGTGAACCGCCTTGCCGAGGCGGGCCTTGTCATCCGCGATCCGGACAAGAACGACCACCGGCGCGTGCTGCTGCAGCTCACCCCTTTGGCCGACGATCGGCTGGCCGAATTGTCGGTCGCGCATCTCGACGAGCTTTCGCGCATAGAGCCGATGCTGCGCCGTCTGCTCTCGCGCCAGGAAGAGACCTAGATCAAAGGGGAAGTGGCGGGCTGCGAAGGGAGGATCGCAGTCCGCCAGGCCGGCCTCGGGAGGACGAGGCCGCTTTGGGTCTAGCGTCCTGCCTTTTTGCGCCAGGCCTCATATTTTTCCTGGTTTTCCGGTTTCGTGCACGGATAGAGCCCGATGATCGACGCGCCGCCACGAACCTCCTCCAGGACGAAGTCCTCGAAGCATTCCATTCCGGTGCACTCCTCCGCAATCTCGTCGGCGAGGTGAGCCGGGACTACCATCACGCCGTCCTTGTCCCCGACGAGGACATCGCCTGGGAAGATCGGCGCATCCCCGCACGAAATGGGCACGTTGATGTCCAGCGCTTCATGATGTGTCAGGTTGGTTGGCGCAGACGGCCTGGCGTAGTAGGCGGGCATGTCCAGCGCGCCTATGCCTTCCGCATCGCGGAAGCCGCCATCCGAGACCACGCCCGCCGCGCCGCGCAACGCCAGCCTCGTGATCAAAATAGAGCCCGCGGTCGCAGCCCTGGCGTCCTTGCGCGCGTCCATTACGAGGACATGGCCGGGAGGGCAAGTCTCCATCGCAACGCGCTGTGGATGTTCCGGATTCCGGAAAACGGTGATCGGATTGCGATCTTCGCGCGCGGGAATGTAGCGCAGTGTGAATGCCGGGCCGACCATGTTGTCCTGTTTGGGCGCAACCGGAACGACGCCCTGAATGAACTGGTTGCGCAGCCCTCGCTTGTAGAGCGCCGTGGCGATGGATGCGGTGGATATCTTCTTCAGCTTTGCTCGCGTTTCGTCAGATAAGTTATGTTCGCTCATGCTTTCCTCGAGTTCACTTGGTTAGACCGTTTTGGCGATCGGCCGTGACGCTGCCGGCATCGCGGTCCGCGGCGGAGCCATAGCCGCCCCCACCGGGCGTTTCGACGACAAGCCTGTCGCCCGCGGGCACCAGCTGCTTGCCTTTGCCCTTGAGGGATCTGCCTGACTTCAGCGCGACTTTCCCCGGAGCACCGTTTTCGCCGCCGAAGCGGCCGCGTGCGGGGTTCTCGATGCGGTCGAGGGCTGCGTAGATGTAGAACGGATGGCCTTCGCGATGACCGATCTCGATGCTTTGACCGAGACCGCCACGAAATTTACCAGCTCCGCCCGAACCGGCACGCAATTCCTTGCGCCAGAAAATGAGCGGGGTCAGGGTCTCGAGGATCTCGACAGGAACACCAGACACCCCCGACGGGAAGGCCGTGGCGTTGAGCCCATCCAGCCGCGAGCGGGCTCCGGTGCCGCCGGTCTGAACCGACAGCGCCGAGAAGCGTCGCGTCCCTGCGATGCCTTGTGTGAGGCAAGCGTCATGCGCGTCTTCAAGGATGAGGTTCCACAGAGCTGACGCGCCCTCGGCCAAAACGTTCTCGGGAACCAGTTGCGCAAGACAGCCATAGACCACATCGGGCAGCATCTGACCGATGACGTGTCGCGACGATACCGGGGCAGGGCGTTGGGCGTTGACGATTGTCTCTTCGGGAGCCGTGACCGTCACGATGGATAGCGAGCCCGAATTGTTCGGGACCTCAGGGAACAGCGCGCAGGCGACGGCATAGGTCGAATAGGCCTGGGCATAGCTGATCGGCACGTTGATGCCGCGCGCTGAAAGGCCCGATGTGCCAGTAAAATCCACCGTGATGTGGTCGTCCGCAATCCGGGTCGTTGCCTTCAAGGTGACCGGCCGGTCATAACCGTCGATCACCATTTCCGCCTCGGCTGTGCCTTTCGGAATTGCGGCGATCGCCTTCAGGGCTGCGTCGCGTGAGCGCCTGACAATCTGGTCGCAGAGCGCGGTCAGATCGGTAAGATGAAACTCCTCCAACATGTCCGCCAGCCGGCTCACTCCGATCTGATTGCAGGCGGCGAGGGACATCAGATCGCCTTCGAGTTCAGCCGGGTAGCGCGAATTCGAGCGCGCGAGGGTTATCAGGGTCTGATCGATCTCGCCCGCCGTGATCATTGCAAGCGGGTGGACATAAAAACCCTCCTCGAAGACATCGCGGCCGTCCGGGCCGAAGCCGATGCCTCCGACGTCCATGAAATGACAAGTCGATGCAAAAAGCCCAACCAGATGGCCCCTATGGAAGGCGGGCGTCACCGCGACGAAGTCATGCAGATGGCCCGTCCCCATCCAAGGGTCGTTGGTGACATAGACGTCACCCTCGCGCATCGTGCCTGCGGGATAGCGGTTCAGGAAGTGCAGCACCGAGGCGGCCATCGTATTGACATGTCCGGGCGTGCCTGTCACCGCCTGCGCGATCATGCGGCCGTCGGGGTGGAAGTAGCCGGCAGAAAGATCGCCCGATTCACGCACGATCGGGCTGAACGCCGTGCGGCGCAAGGCCTGGGCCTGTTCCTCGACGACGGCAATAAGGCGGTTCCACATGATCTGGAACTCGATCTCGCCAATCTGCTGGATTTCAGGGCTGACGGTCATTTGTCGCTCCCTTGCGATCGGACTGTCGGGCCGCTTGTGCGGCAAGATTGGTCAGGACCAGATGGCCGAATGCATTGCATTCGACACAAAAGTCCCTCGGAACGACCGTGTTGGTCTCCCGCTCGGTGATGACGAGCGGCCCAGTCAGGACGATGCCCGGGCCAAGCTCGGAGCGCTCATAGACAGGAGCGTGGACGGTGCTGCCATCGATTTCGGTGAAGGGGATCTCGCCCGACGGTTCGATCTTCCGACAGCTGCCATTTGAGGCGTCATCCGCCGCGAGGACAGGTTGTTCGGCAGATGCGGTTACCGCCCACGTGAGAACCTCAATCTCGTGATTGGGCAGGAAGCGACCGAAGACCTCTTTGTATCGCCGGTCGAATGCCTCCTTCAAAGCCGCGCCGTCGATCCCGCCATCTGCCGCGAATGGCAGATCGACCTCGAGCTCGTGGCCCTGCCCAACATAACGCAGGAACGCTGAGACATGCGCCCTGATGGGTTGGCCCCCAGCTGCCGGGGCAACCACGGCGCTGGCCTCCTGCTTCATCTGTGCGATGAGGTCGGCAGTGGCAGCATTGTTGACGCGGTCCAGCCGGCTATGGCGGCTCCGCACGACCTCGTAGGCCAAAGGGGCTTCCAGAAAGCCGATGGCAGATCCGACGCCGGCTCCCTTGGGCACGATCACATTGACCAAGGACAATTTTCTTGCCAGTTGCGCTGCGTGCATCGGGGCGGCGCCGCCAAAGGCGATCATTGCGCGGCGCCGCAGGTCCTTGCCGTGCTCGGCGGCATGGACCCGGCTGGCGTTTGACATGTTCTCCTCGACGATCGCGGTGACCGCGGCGGCGGCCTGAACAGGCGTCAACCGCAACTTATCCCCTACCTCGCTGGATAGCGCTTGCTCTGCCAGGTCGCGCCGCAAGACCATGCGGCCGTCAGCGAATTTTCGGGTGTCGATCCGCCCCAGCACGAAATCACCGTCGGTGACAGTCGGCCGACGGCCGCCGATTCCGTAACAAGCCGGCCCTGGCTCCGAAGAAGCACTCTCAGGACCGACCGTGAGGCGCCCCATGCTGTCGACCTGGGCGATCGAGCCTCCTCCTGCGCCGATCTCGACCATTTCGATCACGGGTATCCGGACCGGCAGGCCCGAACCCTTGAGGAACCGCTCGGTCCGATCCACCTCGAAGCTGCGCGATTTCAGCGGCTGGCCATGGTCGATCAGACAGATCTTGGCGGTCGTTCCCCCCATGTCGAATGAGACGATAGCGTCAAGATCGCATTCCTTTGCGATCTTGGCTGCAAGGATTGCCCCACCGGCCGGGCCGGATTCGACCAAACGGATCGGGTAATCGGCGGCCTGGTCGACGGTCGTGAGCCCTCCGCCCGAGGTCATAAGCAGGATCGGCGCGTTGAGCCCCTTTTGCGCCAACTCAGCTTTGAGCCGGCCAAGATAACCGGCCATGATTGGACGAATATAGGCGTTAGCAACTGTGGTCGAGGTGCGTTCGTACTCACGAACCTCGGGGCACGTCTCGGAGGAGATACAAAAATAAACGTCGGGCAGCATGGCCGACAGGATTTCCCGCACGCGCACCTCATGCGACGGATTCGCATAGGCATGGATCAACGAGACGGCTATCGATTGAACGTCTTGCTCCTTCAATGAATGCGCAAGTGCGACGACATGTGCGTCATCGAGCTCGAGCAGGACGCTTCCATCGGAGGCGACCCGCTCTGGTATGGTGAAGCGCAAGCCGCGGCCCACCAACGGCCGTGGCTTCTTGATGAAGATGTCGTACTGGTCATGGCGGCTTTCCGAGCCAATTTCGATGGTGTCACGGAAGCCTTGCGTGGTGATCAGTGCTGTCTTGGCACCACGGCGTTCGATAATTGCGTTCGTCGCCAACGTGGTGCCGTGGAGGAAGACGTCAAGGTCACCGAATCCAAGCCCCTGCGTTTCCAGCAGGCCCTGCACGCCGTCGATAACGGCGCGTTCGGGCGCCTGATGGGTCGTCAGGATTTTGGTCGAGGCGCGGACGCCGCCAATCTCGATCACGATATCGGTGAAAGTGCCACCGATGTCGGCGGACGCTCTGTTGACGCGGGAAACCATCAGCACTCCATTGTCGGCAGCAGTTTTCATATTTGTAATTTTTTCGATTAGTTGTCAATCAATCTTGCGCGCAGACTGACGCACAGAGCCTGCGGTCGGGCCTGTTGGGGGCCGGCCCATAGGGATTTGGCCGTCGCGGCAGCAGCTGGAACCCATGAAATATCCGGCCACCATTTACAGTCGGCTAATTTTTGGACTATCTGACCAGCGAAAGGTAGTTGACAAATATGTAATTTTGTTGCCCGCTTTGCGCAGCGTTTTCGGCGCGCTTCGGCAGATCAGTTCAAGGCGCACGCAGACTGGAATGCAGGGATTGGAATGACTTCTGATTTTATTCCGCCGAAAGCGGTCAGACAATTTGGAAGCTGGATCGACGGCGCGTGGTCGGTGAGTCAAGGCGCGCAAAGTGTGTCGGTCAACCCGGCCAATGGCACGCCGGTTTCGCTGTTGCATGAGGCGGGGGAAGGCTTGGTCGACCAGGCCTGTGTGAGCGCTCACGCTGCCTTCGAGGCCGGATGGCGCCTATCTAGTGGGGAGCAACGCTCCAACGTGTTGCTGCGAACCGCCAGTCTAATTCGCGAAAATGTGGATGAACTGGCCTGGTTCGAAATGGCCGAAAGCGGCAAGCCGCACAAGCAGGCGAGGCTCGAGATCGAGCGGTCGGCCATGCTGTGGGAATTTGCCGCCACGCAGGCTCGCTCTCTTACAGGCGACAGTTTTGGCGGCCTGGGTAAGGACTATTTGGCCTTGACACTGCGCGCGCCAGTCGGCGTGGCTGGCATCGTGACGCCCTGGAACTTTCCGTTCTTGATCATCAGCCAGAAGCTGCCGTTTGCCCTTGCAGCCGGCTGTGCGGCTGTCGTGAAGCCATCGGAGCTGACTTCCGCCACGACACTGCTCTTGGGTCCTATCCTCAAGCAGGCAGGCCTGCCCGATGGGGTGTGCAACATCGTGACCGGCAGCGGCAGGCTGACCGGGGAGGCTTTGCTTAAGCACCCGCTGGCTCGAATGATCTCCTTCACCGGATCGACGGCGGTGGGCAAACACGCCATGGAAATCGGCGCTCGGATGTTGAAGAAGGTTTCACTCGAGCTAGGCGGCAAGAACGCCCACATCGTTATGAATGATGCCGATCTGGGAGCCGCGCTCGACGCCACCTTGCACGGAGCCTTTCTCAACGCCGGCCAATCGTGCAATCAAGGCGGTCGTATCCTGCTTCAGAACGGCATCGCCAAGGATTTCACGCGAAAATTTATCGAGGCCGCACGGTCCATCCCTGTCGGCGACACGCTGCGCGACGACGTGCTGATGGGTCCAATCATCAGCGAAGCGCAGTATCGCAAGATTCTAGACTACATCGAGATCGGCAAAGCCGAAGGCGCGACGCTTGCCCTTGGCGGTACGTATCGGGAAGAGGCCGGGGGGCGCTACATCGACCCGACCGTTTTCACCGAGGTAGCATCCAGCATGCGGATTGCCCAGGAGGAAATATTCGGTCCAGTCTGCACCATCCAGACTTTCGAGACGCTAGAAGGGGCCTTCGCCATTGCCAATGGCACCGACTACGGTTTGTCGGCCGGCATATGGACGGGCGACACAGCCGCGGCGCTGAGGGCTGCACGGGAGCTGGAGGCCGGAACCGTTTGGGTCAACACCTATCTCGACGGACCCGCTGAACTTCCGTTTGGCGGCCTCGGCGCGAGCGGGATCGGGCGCGAAGTTGGCCGCGTCGGATGCGAAGAGTTCATGGACATCAAAACTGTCCAATTGCGCAGCGGCGGATATCAGCCACGTTGGATCGGCAAGGCCATCTGAGGTGAGGGTGAGGATGGACAAGGAATATGACTTTATCGTTGTTGGCGGCGGCTCGGCCGGCTGCGTCGTGGCTTCGCGCCTGAGCGAGGATGCCGGCTCACGCGTGCTTCTTGTCGAGTTCGGCAAGAAGAACGACGGTCCTCTGGTTCGCTGGCCAGCGGGCTACGCCAAACTGCAAGGCCCGAGGTTTCGCTACGAGTGGGAAACGGTTCCGCAGCCGGCTCTCAACAACAGGCGCATGCTTTTCCCGCAGGGCAAGGTTCTGGGCGGCGGCTCATCGGTCAACTCGATGGTCTACATCCGAGGCAACCGTCGCGACTACGATCAGTGGCGCGACTTGGGCAACGAGGGATGGGGCTATGATGATCTGTTGCCCTATTTCCGCAAATCCGAGGACAATGAGCGATACCTCGACGATTACCATGGTCAGGGCGGGCCGCTTGGCGTGTCCGACCAGCGTTCGCCGATCGACCTGACGCGGGTCTATATCCGCGCGGCGCAACAGGCCGGCTACCCCTACAACACCGATTTCAACGGCGCGCAACAACATGGCGTCGGTTATTATCAGGTCACTCAGCGCGCGGCACGTCGCTCGAGCGCCGCGCAGGCCTTTATCTACCCCAATGCCAATCGCAAGAACCTGACCGTGCAAACCGAGGCCCGCGTGCTTCGGGTGTTCGTGGAGAACGGCCGCGCGAGAGGCATCGAGGTCGCAATGAAGGGACAGACAAGCCGGATCGAGGCCAGGTCCGAGGTCATCCTGTGCGCGGGCGCAATCAATTCTCCGAAAATCCTGCTACTTTCAGGCGTCGGACCAGCCGCCGAACTCAAGCGCGCAGGCGTGAGGGCGATTCATGATCTGCCAGGCGTCGGCAAGAATTTGCAGGATCATCTGGACGTCTATTGCTGTGCCAGCCTCAGAGAACCGGTATCCTATAACGGTCACGACAAGGGCCCTATGGCGGCTTGGCACACGCTGCAATTTCTGGCCTTCGGCACGGGCCCGCTCACGTCGAATGTCTGCGAGGGTGGAGGCTTCGTATCGACTGATGGGAACACCGATTGGCCCGACATCCAGATGCACTTCCTTCCCGCATACGTCATCGATCATGGCCGCGTGCAGGTCAAGGGCCACGGAATGACCCTCAACACCGCCTATCTTCGACCCGAAAGCCGCGGAGAGGTGATGCTGGCGTCCGCGGATCCGGCGGCCGAGCCGATCATTGATCCGAAATACATGACGCATGAGCGCGACTGGGCGCACACCGTCAACGGGTTCAAGATTGCTCGTGAAATCCTGTCACAGCCCGCTTTCGCCAAGATCTACAAGGCCGAACATTTGCCTGGCGCGCAACGAACGAGCGAGGAGGATTTGCGTGCCTATGTTCGAGAATGGAGCAAGACCGACTTTCATCCTGCAGGGACCTGCAAGATGGGTTCCGACGAAATGGCTGTTGTGGACACCGACCTCAAGGTCCGCGGCATCGACGGACTACGGGTCATCGATGCCTCTATCATGCCGACGCTGGTCTCTGGCAACACCAATGCGCCATCGATCATGATCGGCGAGCGTGGCGCCGATGCGGTGAAAGGGCGCAAGTTGCCGCAGCAGCACACGCTCGCTCGAGAGGTGCAGCAAAAGCTTCCGGCCCACCCGGCTACTTGACGGCAGCGACAAGCTCGATCTCGACGCTTGAGTTGCGCGGCAGTTCGGCAACGCCAACCGCGGAGCGCGCGTGATTGCCGCGTTCGCCAAGCACCTCACGCAACAAAAGGGTTGCAGCGTCGGCCACGCGGGGCTGGAGATTGAATCCCGGTGCCGACGCGACGAATACTGTCATCTTCAGGATCTGGACGACATTGTCCAGACCGCCGACGGCATGCGCGAGAGAGGCAAGCGCGTTGCGCATCGCAAGGTCAGCCGCTTCCTTTGCCTGTTCGAGCGTGACATCCGATCCGACCTTGCCCGGGTGGAGATCCTCATCGCCGGTTTTGGGCACATTACCGCTGACCCAGGCCTGGCCGTCGTGCACCAGAACCGAAGTGTAGCCATAAGCGGGCGGTTGGTAGGCCGGGATCTCGTATCCGTTGTAGGTGAAGGCACCTGTCATTGTTGTCATTCCTCCTATGGGCCCCGCGGTGCGTCTGGCGGGCCCCGTCTCTCGTGAGCACCGCTAAGATTTGCAACTGGGGGCGAGTTGCTGGACTTATCCGGAGAATGTCGGACATGTGTCATAAAAATCGCTTGCTGTAAAACAAATTAGCTGACAGATTACAAATATGTGCAAACGCCAAGCCCCGGCAGAGCGATGAAGCTCAAACTGGCAGACCAGGTCTATTCCGCTCTTCGGCAATTCGTCGAAGGCGGTGAGTGGCCAGAGGGCACGCGGATACCTCCGGAGACCGAGCTTGCGAAGAACTATGGCGTCTCGCGGCCCGTCGTCCGGGAGGCTTTGATCAGGCTCAGAATGGAGGGCTTGATCGGATCGCGCAAAGGATCCGGGAACTTTGTAATCGGCAAAAATGGCCTGGACTCGGGTGGCTATAGGCCAATCGAGAACATAGCCGACCTCATCCAGGCGTTTGAATTTCGATTCTCCGTGGAATGCGATGTGGCTGCTTTCGCGGCGCTGAGGCGGACCGACGAGGAGTTGGAGGAAATTCGCATTGCCTCCGCCGTCGTCAGGAAACAGTCGAACGAGGAGACCTTCGGCGATTCCGATTTCGGGTTCCATCTGGCGCTGTCCCGAGCAAGTCGAAACGCAATGTATGAGACCACGCTCAGCATGCTGCGCACGCAGATCGTCTTCGGGATGCGGCTCGTAGGAGAATTCTCTCAACAACAAGCGGCAACCCGGTCCGAGGCGATCTTCGAAGAACACGAGACGATCGTTGACGCCGTTGAGGCTCGAGATGCCGACAAAGCCCAGTTGGCAATGGGTCGGCATCTCATGAACTCACGACGCAGGATCCTCGGCTTCGAAATCGCGAGTGATTGGCAACCCACATTGGGCACGGGACGGTCGATCCGAAGGGGGCAGAATTGAAGCGGCCCTCCGTCCGCCGTGCTTGCGTTCTTGGCGACCGCGATCACCCGGGCGTGGCGCTCCCTCGATCGGCAAATCTGTGCATCCAGCCCGCGTTTCCCAGCGCGATTTCGGTCGCCGCCCGATCCGGCGGCCCTGTGAAAGGTTAGCTTATGTCTTCGTTGTCCATCGATAGCGTTTACAAATATTACGGCCCCAACCTGTGCGTCTTGAAAAACATCAACATTGACGTCGCATCCGGCGAATTTCTCGTCCTTCTCGGACCATCGGGCTGTGGCAAGTCGACGTTGCTCCATGCAATCGCCGGCCTTCATAGGATCAACGCCGGCGAAATCCGACTTGGGGAGCGCGTCCTCAACGAAGTCCCATGTCAGCACCGCGATATCGCGATGGTGTTCCAGTCCTATGCGCTCTATCCCTCGATGACCGTCGGGCAGAACATCGCTTTTCCGCTGGAGATGCGAAAACTGCCGAAGCCGGAACGTGACAAGGCGGTTTCCGACGTCGCCAACCTGCTCCAAATCAGCCATTTGCTGGATCGGAAGCCGGGACAGCTGTCTGGCGGGCAGCGGCAGCGGGTAGCAATTGGCCGCGCATTGGTGCGAGAGCCAAGCCTTTTCCTTTTCGACGAGCCACTATCGAACCTCGATGCGCTTCTGCGTGTCGAAATGCGGACCGAGCTAAAGAAGCTGCACCATCGGATGGGTCGAACCACCGTCTATGTGACACATGACCAGATCGAGGCCATGACGCTGGCAAACCGCATCGCCATCCTGGACAAAGGTGTCGTTCAGCAACTTGGAACCCCAGGCGAGGTCTACAATCGACCTGCTAATCTCTTCGTCGCAACTTTCATCGGCAGCCCGCGCATCAACCTTTTGCCGGCGGTCAGCAAGGGGGGGAGGGTGGTGCTTGAGGGGTCAGGAACAATCCTGCCGGCCCCGCAGGAATTCGCCTCAGCTTTGCGCCAGGATGGTCGCAGGGTCACGGTCGGAATCCGGCCGGAGCACTATGGCCTGGCAGAGGGTAACGCCGCGAGCGAGAAGACCGTCGACATCGAGGCCGACGTTAATCTGATTGAGCCGACGGGATCAGACGATGTCATTTTGTTTCAGCATTCCGGCGTGGAACAGCTGGCCCTGCTGCGGGCAGGGCATGTGAGCCAGAGCGGCAAGTCGCGGCTGCGTGTCGATACGTCACGGATCAGCGTCTTCGACCGCGGGTCCGGCGAGCGCCTTCAATGAGCCTGGATGCAGATATCTGTAATGCAGCTTCCTGGCCTGGAGACGCACCCGTTTCGCCATGGCAGCAAATCATCCGCCGCACCGGGTGCCCATCGGCACCAGCCCAAGCGATCGGCGTTACAGGTGTCTGGCGCCAAGGCGGAACTGTGCGGGCCAGCCAGCCCCCAGGTTTTGTGCCCGTATTCAGCATGCGCAAAGCGCACCACTTCCAAAGTCTCGATGCTGCTGACGGATCCTTCATTTCGCCTTCAGCTGCTGTCGATCCCGCATTGACGATAGCAGCCCAAGCCGTGCGCGTAGGCGATCGGCTGACATCCATCCTCGTTCATCAGGAACCCGTGCAATGACAAAGCAACTTCGATGGGGACTTGTCGGCGCAAGCCGCATAGCCGCCGAGTGGATCATCCCCGCGATCAGGGCGACGCCAGGAAACGAAGTGGTTGCCGTCCAGGGCAGCAACGCGGCGCGTGTGAGCGAATATGCCCGGGCCAATGACATCCCGCTTACCTGCGAGTCGCTTGAGGACCTGCTCTCGGCCGGTGTCGATGCCGTCTACATCTCGAACACCAACGAAAAGCATGCCCCGTGCGCCATAGCGGCGCTCAATGCTGGCAAGCATGTGTTGGGTGAGAAGCCGATGGCCATGACCGAACAAGACGCCCGGGAAATGGTTTCGTTGGCAAAAGACAAAGATCTTGTCTTGGCGATCAACCATCATTTGCGCGGCATGAATAGTCACCGCAAGCTACGTGAACTTGTCGAAAGCGGCGTGCTCGGCGACCTTGTCGCGGTTCGCGCCATGTTCGGCGTTCTGCTGCCCCAGGACAATCGCGGATGGCGCACCGATAGCGCTTCGGCCGGAGCAGGCGTCTTCTTTGACCTGACCGTTCATGACGCAGATACCCTACACTTCATACTGGGTGAGAAATTTGTGCGCGTTGCTGCTTTTACTTCCAACAACGGCATCTCTGCCAAAGGGATTGAAGATGGCGTAGCCACAATAGCCCAAACGGCGTCTGGGCTCACAGTCCAGATCACGGAGAGCTTCGCGATCGAGCATGCTCGAACAAACCTCGAATTGCACGGCACCAAGGCTTCTGTCTTTGCCGATGACGTGCTGCTGCAGCGGCCCGGCGGCAGGCTGGAGCTGAGCGTGCGAGGCAACCGCCAAGAAATTCCGATCGAGCATGAAAACGCTTACCCCCGTGTCATAGCGGCCTTTGCCGACGCCGTCAGGGGCGTCGGCCGCCCGCTTGTCTCCGGCGAGGACGGTCTCGCATCGCTTCGATTTGCACTTGCCGCGCGGACCGCGGCCTCAACAGGTCGAGTGATCGAAATTTGACCGCTTCACGTGTGCGGATCGCGCCACCGGATCGCGCCGGGAGCATCATCCGAAGGATCCAATCCGAATGACGATTGTTTCAAAGGCCGAACTGAGCTCTGCGCTCGCAGTGCTCCCGCGTGTGCGGCTGGCGCATCTTCCGACGCCCATCGACTACTGCCCCACGCTGACAAAGCGGCTCGAAGGACCGAAGATCTGGATCAAAAGGGATGACTGCACCGGTGTCGCCTTCGGCGGCAACAAGGTCCGGCAACATGAATTCATACTCGGTGACGCGGTTAGTCGCGGGGTCGACGTGGTGATCCAGGGCGCCGCGTCTCAATCAAATCAATCGCGCCAACTCGCCGCAGCTGCTGCGCGGCTTGGCCTAGACTGTATCCTGATGCCTCGCAAGGACGCCCACTACGATCATGTTCAAGGCAATCAGCTTATCGCCAGACTTTTCGGTGCCAAGATCGTGCCCGTGGACGCAACGGCTTCGCTGAAGCAGGCCAAGGAAGATATGGCGGCAAGACTGAAACGCGAAGGCCGAAACCCGGCTATCCTCGGTATGGGATCGCAATCCGCGCTGAGCTTGGCGGCGGTCGCCTATGTCAACGCGTATCTGGAGATATCTTCTCAGTTCGAAGCGCTGGACGAAGCGCAGCCCACTCACATCTATGCGACCTCTCAGGGAAGCACGCAGGCCGGCTTGCAGGCGGCGGCAATGCTGCTTGGGCATACCACTCAAATCCGCGGCATCAACCCGATGGACAGCCGCAACGAGGCCTATGAGTTTCCTTCCGCGATTGCCGGTCAGTGCGAAGCGGCGGCGCGTATCCTCGCGTTCGATTTGTCGGTCCCAGTGGAAGAAATCAGCAACTCCACCGATTGGGTGGGTGCCGGCTACGGCCTCCCCTCGGCGGATGCCCAAGAGGCGTCTGCCCTGCTGGCCCGAACCGAGGGTATCCTTGTCGACCCGGTGTACTCAGGAAAAGGGCTCTCCGGCTTGCTTGGCGATATAAGGTCTGGCCTTCTGACGGCGAAGGACCGCGTGGTGTTCATCCATACAGGCGGACTGCCGGCCATTTTTTCCTACGCCGACGCCATTCTGGCTTGTACCTAGATATGACCGTCACGAAGCTGACGAGCTGGTGTTGACCGGCCCGAGCCTTTGCCAATTCGGTGGGACATCAAATCCCAGGATACGATGGCGCGACTGAAGCAGATGGTTCCGCATCGCGTCAAAAGCCGCTTGCGCGTCACCCGACTTGATTGCATCGACGATCAAGGCGTGTTCGCGATAAACGGTCTGAGCTCTTGTGGTGCTTCCGATCAGCGAGAATTCGCCCACCAGGCGCATACCCAAAAGTATCTGGGGATTGAGCATCGACAGCGTCGCTTCGAAGAGCTTGTTCCCAGTGCCCTTGGCAATCGCGATGTGGAATGCCAGGTCAAGATCACCGAAATCACTCTCGCTCAGATCGCTTTTGAACTTCTCATGCGCGGAGATAATTTCAGCCAGATCCTGCGGTTTGCCCCGCAACGCGGTGAATGCCGCAGCATCGCACTCAATCGTCAATCGGAACTCGAACGCGCTGATAAGGTCTGCGACATTCTCGATAGGGCTGTAACTTCGCCTTGGTGCCCCGTTGGCGGCAATGACCACGCTGCCTGAACCGCGACGGGAGTCGATAATTCCCTCGCTGCGCAGCTGCACCAGGGCCTCGCGCACGACGGGGCGTGAAACACCGAAGCTTGCCGCCAGTTCGGTCTCGGTAGGCATGCGTGTGCCTTCGCGCCACTCACCCTCGTCGATCTGACGACGCAAACCGTCATAGACGCGCTTCGAGAGCTTGATGCGCTCATCATTTGGAGCACCCATTCGCAAAATCCGCGTGATTCTCGCAGTTGTCTTACAAATCTACTCAAGCAAACGCGGAAAATCCATAACGTGAGCATCGGGCCGGACGTCGTCCGCGGCAAATCAGCGGATGCTGGCCGATCGACTGCCGCCATCTTCGCAATCGAAACTAGAGCACCGTCCCCGCGCCAAACATTGTCAGCAGTTTGTCGGCTACCGCTTTTCCGAGAACAGCATGTTGTTGGACGTCCAGGTGGATACCATCCACCGGACTGACGCTAATGAACTGCGCGGCGTTCAGATAATCGGCGCCGAAGTGGGATGCGACATCCTTGTATTTTCCAGCCAGTTGGCCCGATTTGATGCGTCCGCCAGAAAAAATCTCGCCGAGGAATCCGACTTCCTCGATTGGGGCGGGAGCGATGACCAAGATGTGTGGATCGGATCCTCCGGGACCCGATTTGCCGGACAGGATCAGCTCGATCAACGCGACCAAACCCCGAGCGATGTCTTCCGAAGTAAGGCTGAAGCGTGTTTTCAGATCGTTGGTGCCGAGCATCAACACGATTGCGTCCAACGGACGGTGGGTATCGATGCATGGCTTGAGGTAGGTAAGTCCGTTGCGCGAGGCGCCTTCGATAGGATCATCGAGAGTTGTCGTTCGACCGGGAAGGCCCTCCTCGATTATGCGGAAGCCCTTTCCCAAGGCTTCCGCCAGAATGCCTGTCCAGCGTGCCGTCTCATCAAATCGCTGACTGTCGAACCAACTCTTGGCTGGAGCAGAGCCATGGGTGTTGCTGTCGCCGTAGCACAGAATGCGCCTCAATTTTGTCATCGATGTCGGACCATTTGCTGCGGCGGCAGTTTTCACATGACGAGCCCGTCGCATCACGCGATGCGACCAGCCGATGTCATGGCGTCGCCTTGACTTGGTTCCAAAGGTCAGTGCGCTTGGTGGGATCTTCGTCCGGCTGCATCCAGAAGATCTTGGTGCCCGCCGGTATGGTATCGGTGGACGTGACCGAATTCGCGTAGCCGGATTTCTCCGTTAGCTCTGCGGCGATCTTCTTGCTGATTACGAAGTTGATCCACTTCAAAGCCAGATCATAGGAGTCGCCCTTGGCCCCGCTCGTAACCGCCCATGTATCCACCCAGGCGATGACGCCTTCCTTTGGATAAGCTTGCTTATAGTTCAGGCCGCCGGCTGCGAGGGCCTTAATCTGCTGATCCGCGTAAGCACCGAAAATGATCGGCGCATCATTGTTCTGCGCCAACTGAACCGAATCCTGCACGAACGTGTAGAAGCTCGCGGAGTTATGCTTCAGGTCTACCAGCTTCGGCATGGCATCCTTGAACTGCTGATCAGTCAGATGAAAAGGCGTCTGCACGCCGTTCATGATTGCCGCTGTGGCGAACGCACTTTCGCCGTCGTCATAGAGCAGAACCTTGCCTTTGTACTGAGGATCCCACAGCACCGACCACGAGGTGGGCGCCGGATTCACCTTTGCGGGGTCATAGATCAGCGTCATCGGGCTGAAGGCATAGGGAATAAGATAGGTCTTGCCGTCGTGAACCGCGCCGGCGATCTTGGAAAGATCCTGGAACTGGGGCAATTGGCCGGCATGATTCGGGATCTTGGACAGATCGATCGGCTGGAGCAGTCCCGCTTCGTAGTATCTCTGCATGCCAGCTGCAGCTGTCGCAAAGATGTCAAAGTCCTTGCCTTGGCTACCCTGGATCTTGGCCCACATCTCGTCGTTGGACCCTGCAAAAACCACTTCAACGGTCGCGTTGTTGTCCTTCTCGAACTGCGCGACCCATTCCTTGTCGGCGTAACCGTCCCACGTCAGGATGCGTAGCTTGCCCCCGGCGTTTGCCGGTCCGGCAATGGCAAGTGCAAGGACGGACGATACCGCCAGCAGCTTCCCGATTTCGCCGAACAACTTTTTGTACATTCTCATCTCCTCTGGAAGGTGTCCCACATCGTTGATCACTTGAGGCTGCCGCATTTTGGTCCGAGCGCGGTTCTGGTTCTTCTCGGCTAAGGATGTTCGTTGTCAAAGGTGCTCCCGCCGAGCGACTTGCTTTTGCTCCGGCAGTCTAGCTCCCACACCATGCGAACGGATCGGCTCGACTACGTTAGTGCATGCAGCGTGCAGTCCGCAATCCGAAGAGTCAAGGGGTGGCGGTGGTTTTTTGAGATAGGCCTTCATTAGCGGATCTCGCAACTTTTCGTGAACGGCCCCCGTCCGCACAATTTAATCTGAACCTCGGCGAGCGCCAGAGAAGGCCAGCTCAGCGGCTGAACCTGGCGGTGAAGAACCCTCTGTCCATTGCTGAGCAAGCTTCTTTCGGGGCTTGGCGGTGCCGACGTGATAGCGTTTTAACGGCACGATTCCGGGGTGCGCAAAGCGAATTTGCAGTATTGCGTTCTGCATGCAATTCAGTATAGCTGCGGCTCATGATTGGCGGCGGTGGCATCGCCGACGCGATCCGCCAGGATAACGGGTTGCAGAGCCTAACCGGCTAATTGGGAAATGCTTATGAGCGACCACCCTCTTATCGAAATGAGAGATATCGGCAAGACCTATGGCAGCCACACGGTCTTGCGCAATGTCAACCTTGACATCGGCCAAAACGAGTTTCTTGTGGTTGTGGGACCCTCGGGCTCCGGCAAAACGACGATCCTTCGCATGATTGGCGGATTTGTCGAACCAACAATCGGGGACATATTTCTCAACGGATCGCGGATCAACGGCATCCCGGTCAATAGCAGGCCGTTCAACACTGTCTTCCAGGACTATGCCCTTTTCCCGCACATGACGGTTGCTGCCAATGTCGGCTATGGGCTCCGGGTCAAAGGGCTGGCCGCCGACGAGATCAAGAAGCTGGTTGCGCAGACGCTCGACCTGGTAGGGCTGGGCCAGCTCGGGTCGCGCTATCCTGCGCAGATGTCTGGCGGACAGCGGCAACGAGTGGCCTTGGCGCGCGCCCTTATTTGCAAGCCGCGATTGGTCCTGCTGGACGAGCCGCTCGCCGCGTTGGACGCCGGCCTACGCCACCAGATGCAGACGTTCCTGAAATCCATTCAGCGCGAAATTCAAACCTCATTCCTGTTCATCACCCACGACCAGGAAGAGGCCATCAGTCTGGCCGATCGCATTTGCGTCATGGATCACGGGGAGGTTGTGCAGGTCGGCCGGCCGGAAGAGGTCTACTATAGACCTTGCAATCGCTATGTCGCGGATTTCTTCGGTGACAACAATCTCGTTGACGCGCAGGTGAAGACAGTCAACGGCGATGGCGTCGCTGTGGAGACGCCTTTTGGGATGGCGGTGGCTCGGGGCGATCAAGGGATGCATTTCAACGCCGGCGAGGCGGTGACGCTTGCGGTGAGACCCGAGAACGTTGAGCTTCTCGGAGCAAACGGATCCGCACCGGCCGGGCACGTCAAATCAGTTTCCTTCGTCGGGCCGTTGTCGCTTGTAGAAGTTGAATCGACCAAGTCGCCCGGTGCGACCCTGCACGTTAAACAACTCAGCAGCCAATTGGCTGCGCCGTTTAAAATAGGCGCCGGCGTGACAGTCTCGTGGAAGGGCAAAGAGACGTGGGTCATCCGCAAGTGAACTCCAGGAAAACTCCAGAGCTGGGATCCGCCCGAGAGGCGCGGCTAATCAATAGCCTCGTTGTCATCGCCTATGTCTTGCCGATCGCTTTGATCCTGGGGCCATTTTGTATTTTCTTCGTCGTCAGCTTCGGACGCGTTGAGGCCTCCGCCGTCGTTATCGACTTCAACCTGTCGAACTACGTTCGGATTTTGGCGGACTCTACCGTCCGCATGGTCATTGGACGGACCCTTGTAATAGGCATTGCGACAGCCCTTGTATGCACTCTGGTCGGTTTTCCGGCCGCCTATTTGATGAAGATTCTTGGCCCGACGCGGCGCTCTCTTTTAATGGTGGCGTTTGCTGTGCCTTTGTTGATGAGCTACGTCATCAAGATCTATACAGTTCGCAATCTGCTTGGCACAAATGGCGTCATCAACCATTTCCTGATGGCCTCGGGCCTTGTCTCCCAACCGCTCGAATTCTTCACGCTAAGCTACTACGGGGTCTTCTTGACATTGACCTCGGTGTTGCTGCCGTTTGCCGTTTTTCCGATTTTCCTGTCCCTTGATCGCATTCCGGCAAGCTTGGTCGAAGCGGCCGCCGACCTGGGCGCCAGTCGCACGCGCATTTTCTGGACGGTGATATTTCCATTGAGCCTGTCGGGGGTGGCAGTTTCGCTGACATTCACGTTTGTGCTGGCGATCGGTGATTTCATCACCCCGGAACTGGTTGGCGGGCCTAACGGATTCACACTTGGCCGCATCATCTTCAGTCAGTTCGGTCTCGGCTTCAACTGGCCGTTCGGTGCCGCTCTCTCAATTTTCATGATGATGATTGTCACGGTGGCTCTGGCATTGGCTACTCGCATCCGTCCACCTGGAAAGGTGACATTTTGAAGTCCGCAAGCTCCACGGTTGTCGTCCTTTGCGCAGTGACAGCGCTGATCTTGGCTGTCCTTTACGGGCCGATTCTCATGGCCATCGTTACCGCCTTCGTGCCGATCCGAGGCGGCGTGTTCCAATGGGATCAGGTCTCGATCGTGGCGTTCGAGAGCATCAATGGCGACATTGTCGATGCCCTGAAGTTGACACTGATCGTCGGGTTTGTCGCTTCCACGATCGCACTGGCGATCAGCACCGGAATTGCTCTTTACTGCGCACCAGGAACTGGCTTGGGCAGAAAGTTCATTGAGTTCCTGATCTTCCTCCCGTTTGTAATGCCTCCTATCATTACAGGGCTCGCGCTCCTGATCTCTTTTCGAGAGGCCGACGTGCCGAGGTCGCTTTTGACTGTCTTGGTTGGCCATGTCACGATCTTGCTGGCGATCGCCTATCGGACCATCGTGACGCGGCTGCGTGAAATGGGCGCCTCTCTGGTCGAGGCGTCGCTCGATCTGGGTGCCAGCCGGCTTCAGACTTTCTGGTGGGTTGTGCTACCCAATCTCAGACCGGCTCTGATGGCGTCATTCGTCCTATGCTTTGCGTTATCGTTCGACGAGACCATGGTCACTCTGCTTCTGACCGGTGGCCAAAGCACTTTCCCAGTTCGGCTTTGGGGCATGATGCGCCTTGGCTTCTCGCCCTCGATCAGCGCGCTGGTCGTCTACATCCTCGCCGTCAGCACGGTATTGAGCCTCTTCCTCATTAGGCTTTTTGTCCCCGCGCGCTCCAAGGCAGTCGCGTAGAAACGAAGGGTTGCCACTGCGACGCTGGTCATTCTCCGCTCAATGACCTCGACAGGACGTCGATGCGGTCCAGCTCACGTTCGCTCATTAAACCAGTTCCAATTGGTCCAGAGCTTTCAAACGCGGGCAGATTAGCAAGGCAGGATGCGGCAGAACTGGCGAGCAGCCGTCTGGAACGTCAGGGACCTTCTGGAGCCGTGCTCCTGGTCCCACGCCACCATAGTGAAGGTGGCGCCGGATCTATTTGAACCTGAAATACGCGGGACGGTACCCGACGAATCGCTTCGATACGAAGGTGGACTGCGACCACCGCGCGGTCAACGGTCCTGGATTGGGCTTCATCGGCCGCAGCCGGTGCTTAGCAACGTCTCGCCGCTGACCGCGAACTGGTGCCATTCAAGCAGCTTCTCGCGGGCAAGCGTGGGGCCGAAGTCCCGGTAGCGATCGCACACCAGATCGAATGCGGTATTGCGGAAGTTCTCATCAAGGCCGTCGATTGCTCGGCCGACCGCGTTCCTTCAATCAGCCCGCCGGCGCCGTCTTGGTCATAGGCTTGCAAGAGCCGGTGAAGCTGACTGCGGCTGAGATGAAGAAGTTCGGCCGCCTGGACGACGCTCAGCCGGTGGTCGCGGATTTTCTGGATGGCTTCAAGACGATTGAGCTCGTCTTGCGACAACGAGATCAAGGCATGGCGGCTCCTCAATACGCTCGGTCCACGCCGGCGTTGTGAAGTCGTCAGCCTTCCTTTCCAGCTTCGTGTTCGCGAGCCGTCAGAGTTGTGAAAGTCGGGGGCTATCGCATCTTTAACTTGTTCAAGTGTTGTATCTCTATATGTCAATACATGCCAAAGTTGCATAATCAACATTGTCGAACTCGCGACTTACGCACGTCTAACGAGGCGCATCATTTTGACTGGAGCGAGCCTTTTGAGATGGGAAGTCGCTTGGAAGGAACGACGGCTTTGCGCCTCTATTTTGCCGTTCAGACCACCGTTGCAGCTCCCGGAAGGTGAGGGACTGCTAAGCCGGCACCAAGGTCCTAACGGGGTGGGGGAGCGGTTACTCCGCCGGTCAGCCCGCTGCCCAACGATAGTAGCTGCGTTGATAGCAACGCGAGCATCCTACATCAGTAATCCTAGGCTATCTGCCCGCGTGGTCGTTGCCGCCGTGCGCGGCGATGAACATGGCGACAGCCGACCGGCAATAGGATTCGATCTCGTTGTCGTTTTCTGCTCTGGCCTCATCGAAGCGTGCGATAATCAGGAGATCGGAGCCTTTGAAAAGCGCGGCAAACAAGCGGGCGGACCGGAGAGGGTCGGGCACGTTCAAAACCGCCTTCGCGTGCAACTGACGTAACAGGGTCTCGATTTGGGCGACGATATGGGCGGGGCCGGCTTCGTAATGGACTTTGCTCAACGACTTTTGGTTCGGCGTGTCGGCC
>NZ_RZSG01000319.1:0-6549 GCF_003997725.1 Mesorhizobium sp. M4A.F.Ca.ET.050.02.1.1 | reverse complement strand
GACCGCGACCTCGTCGACATCTTCAAGCTGCGCGACCAGATCGGCAGCGAGATCGTCTCGATGCTCGACAAGGAAGTGGACCGGGCCGAACAGGCGCGCACCTTCCAGGTGCCGTGGGAAAGCCTGGAGACCTGGCAATTGGTTCGACGCGGTCGCTGGCACATGAACCGGCGCACGCGCGGCGATACCGAAATCGCCCTGGATTTCTTCGAAAAGGCCTATCGGGAGGACGCCAATTCCAGCGCCGTGCTGAACGAGCTGGCATGGTGGTATTTCTGGCGGGCGTGGCTGCGTTTTGGCGACAGCGATGACCTGGACAAGGTCGAGCAGTACGCGCGCAAGGCCTTGCTGATGGACAGCCTGGACGCGCGCCCGCACGCCCATCTTGGCGTCATCGATATCATGCGGGGTCAGCCGCGGGCCGCGATCGAGCATCTCGAGGAAGCGCTGCACATCAACCCGAGCTTTGCCTTTGCGCGCTCGGCCATGGGCAGCGCCAAGCTTCTGCTCGGAGATGCCGCCGACGCCATACCGTTCTTCCTCGATACCGAGCGGCTGAGTCCTTTCGATCTCTACCGGTTCCACAATCTGGGGGAACTGGCGGTCGCCTACAGTTTCGTCGAGAACTGGCCGGCCGTGATCGCCACGGCCGATCGTTCGCTCAACCTGTCGCCTGGCTATTTCTACGCCCGATACCTGAAGATCGGCGCCTTGATGCGCAGCGGCCGTGTCGATGAGGCCAAACGCGAACTGGCGATTTTCACGACCAGGCATCCGGACTTCTCGGAGCAGCGGGTGCGCTGGATACCTTTCGCCAACAAGGCCGCGAATGAATTCCTCATCGCCAATTTCGAACTGGCAAGATCGGCGATGTGATTTCGCGGAGGCGATGGGCTGGACACAGATGATTGTGAAAAGAATCACATACTCCGAGCCGATGCGACCATAGGCCAAGAGACGGCCGGCATCGCAATGAGGTGGACAGCCGGGGGGCTTGAACGTGCATGATCAAGTTAAAGTACTTCGATAAAGTCCGCGCGGCCCAGAAAAGCCAGCGACCGCTGTCGGAAATGCCGCCTTTCGACATTGAACGGCTCCGCGCCAAGGGCTTGGCGTCCCGCATCGCGAACTTTTTCTTCGGCGATCCCCGCTGGGCCCTCGCGCTGCTGCGCCGCTTCAAGCCGAGTCTTGGCTTCGGCAATTTCCTGCTCGTCACCAGGAACGCCGACGTTCGCGAAATATTGGAGCGCGGCGAGGAGTTCGAGACGCCCTACGGGCCGGAAATGGCCGAGCTGGCGCGCGGCTCGAACTTCATCCTCGGCATGCAGGACGGCGCCGCCTACCGGCAGATGAAATCGTCGGTGCTGAGCGCCTTTCCGCCGGCCGAGGTCGAGGCCAAGGTCAGGCCGATTGCGGCGCGCCATTCCAAGGACATCATGGCGGCCGCCAGCCCCGGCTTCGACGCCATCGGCGGGCTGATGAAGATCGTTCCGGTGCACATCTGCCGCGACTATTTCGGTTTGGAGATCGACGACGAATCCGAATTCGCCGACTGGGCGATCGCCTTGAGCGCGCTGTTCTTTTCCGATCCGACGGCAAAACCGGCCACGCGCGAGCTCGCGGTCGTCGGGGGCGACCGGCTGATCAAGCTCATCGACCGTTCCATCGACGCGATCAGGGAAAAGGGCGCCAAGAACGAGCAGCCGCTGGCGCGGCTCGTTGCCCTGCTCGATCAGGGCCGCATGTCGCGGCCGGACATTCATTCCATCATGCTTGGCATGATCGCCGGCTTCGTGCCGACCAACGTGCTGGCCGGCGGCAATTGCCTGGACGTCATCCTGTCCAGGCCAGACGCGCGGCAGGCAATCGACGCGGCGCTCGCCGAAAACGACACGGCGAAGCTCGACCGGGCCATCATGGAAGCCATGCGCTTCAAGCCGATCTGGGTCGGCCCCTGGCGCTACACCTCACGCGACACGGTTATCGCCAAAGGCACGCCCCGCGAGCGGCTGGTGAAGGCGGGAACGGTGGTGATGCCGGCCACGCTGTCGGCGATGTTCGACCCGGAGGCCGTGCAAAATCCCAACGATTTCGACACCACGCGTCCGTACCGCGATTACCTGGTCTTCGGCCACGGCATCCATCTGTGCATCGGCGCCGAGATCGCCAGGATCCAGATCGGCGAAAGCCTGCGCGCGCTGTTCGGCAAGGAGAAATTGCGCCGCGCGCCGGGCAAGGCCGGGCGACTAATCAACATCGGCGCCTATCCGGAGAGCCTCAAGGTCGATTTCGAGCAGCCGGCGCTTTGCCGCACCGTCGACCAGTCGATGGTGACTGTGGTCTGCCCGGTCGTCCGGACCGTGCCGCTGGACGCCATCCGCGACAAGGTCGCCACGCTCGGCAATCCGGCCAACGAGGAGATCAGCGCCGCGCTCGACATCTCCGCCATCATCCATTTCACCAGCCTCGCCGTCGCCGGCACCGGCGAAATCGATGACGCTTCCGGTCTTGAGAAGGGTGCGCTTGTGCTCGAAATCTCCGGCGACGGCAGCGCCAGCGAGGTCATCGATGCCGTCTCCCAGGCCATCGGCCACCGGCTGCGGCCGATCTTCAAGGACGTCTGCGGCCTGCCCGAGGGCGGCTCGCTCAGCGACTTCCTGCGCAGGCACAATATCGAGATATCGCCGTCCTTCGGCAGCAATGCCGGGCTGGTGTTTTCCGGCACGCCGGGGCATTCGGTCCGCCGCATCCTGGCTGAAGCCGAGCTTGCCGACACCGTGCGCGGCATCGCCGAGCAGCCGCGCGCCGGCAACGGCGATGCCGCCATGGTGCTTGCCGAGGCCCGCCGGCATGTCCGTTCGCTGGGTCGGTTCGACTGGGCTTTCCAGCCCGCCGAAAGCCAACTCGAAAATCCGCCCGGCAAATGGTGGCGGGCCATCACCACGACGTTGCTCGCGCCGCCGATGCTGGTCGCCGTCGCGGTCGTGGTGCTCGTCTGCTGGAAGCTGACCTACAAGCTGGTGTTCGGCGATCCGAGCGGCCTCAGCTTCACCACCATCGCAATTGCCGGCACGGCGCTTCTGCTGGCCGTGCTCGGGCTCATCGCGATGATAGTTGTGGCGCTTGGCGTCTGCTTCATCGCGTTACGGCGCCTCGAAGACATTGACCGTCCGCACAACACGCCCGTCGACCTTGATGCGCTGGACAAGATCATCGTGCATGAGGATCGCGCAGCGCAGAACCATATGACGGCGATCTCGACGATGAAGGTCGGAACCTTGCGACGTTTGGCGCTCCGGCTGTCTTTCTATCTGATCTCGATCACGGCGCGGAAAGTGTTTCGACCGGGCTTCCTCGGCACCATCAACACCATCCATTTCGCCCGCTGGGTGCTTTTGCCCGGAACCAACAGGCTGATGTTCTTCTCCAACTATGGCGGCAGCTGGGAAAGCTACCTGGAGGATTTCATCGCCGAGGCTGCTTCCGGGCTCACCGGCGTGTGGAGCAACACCGAAGGCTATCCCCGCACGCGATGGCTCTTCCTCGATGGCGCGCGCGACGGCGACCGGTTCAAACGCTGGGCACGGCGGCAGCAGGTGCCGACTCTGTTCTGGTATTCGGCCTACCGCGAGCTCAACACCGCGGCCATCCGGATCAATTCCCGGATCAGGCGCGGCATTGCTTCGGCCACCGACAACGAGGCGCGCGACTGGCTGAGCCTGTTCGGTTCTCTGCCGCGGCTGGCGACCGAAAGAACCACCGTTCAAAAGACCACCTCGCTGCTGGCCAATATCAGTTCGGCCTTTCCGCCGCCTCTCGAGCAACAGCTGGAAACCGGCGAGATCCAGTCCATCTTCTTCGGTCCGTTCGGGTCGCTGGCGCACGCGCATATGATGGCGATCGCCATACCGCAAACCCTGTCCAGGGCGAGCCGCAGGGCCTGGCTCGAATTCGTCGTTGCCCGCGCGAGTTTTGGCGATGGGGTGCCGCGCGAGCGCGCCATGACGCTGGCATTCGGTCCTGACGGCCTTCGCCGCCTCGGACTGGACGGCGGCGTCGAGGGCGATCCGCTCGGCACGTTTCCTGTCGCCTTTCGCCACGGCATGGGCAATCCCGAACGCAGCCGCATCCTGGACGATCTCGGCGACAGCGTTCCCGACAAATGGCAATGGGGTTCACTGCAGAAGCCGGTGGACGCCGTCGTCGTCTGCTATGCCGAAAGCCCCGAGATCCTGAAGGCCGAACTTGCCGCGCTGAAGAAAAAGACATCGAGCGCGGGGATGGTGCTGGTTTCGGAACTGCCGCTCGCGGTCAAGCGGGAAGGCAAGCGCGCCGTCGAGCATTTCGGCTTCGTCGACGGCGTGTCGCAGCCGATCGTGCGCGGCACGGCGCGCGCAAATGCGGGTGCTGCACCCATGCATCTGGTCGCGCCAGGCGAATTCCTGTTCGGCTATCGCGACGAGCACGGTTTCTACCCGGCTTCGCCGTCCGTCCCGGCCGCGCAGGACCGCTCCGGTATCCTGTCAGCGGTGCGCCGCAACCGGCAGATCGCCGGATTGCCCCCCCCGCCGCACGATTTCGGCCGCAATGGCTCCTTTCTGGTCGTGCGCCAGTTCGAGCAGCACGTCGAGCGCTTCGACGATTATTGCAAGGCGGCAGCCGCGCAAGTGGCGGGCGAGACCGGCAATCCGGCGATCACGCCGCGCTGGGTGGCCGCCAAGATGCTCGGCCGCTGGCCGGACGGCAGTTCGCTGGTGCGCAACCCAGACGGCCGCGCCGGACGCGGCGTCGACAATGATTTCACCCTCGGCGTCGAGGACCCGCAGGGGCATCGTTGCCCGCTTGGCGCTCACATACGCCGCTCCAATCCGCGCGACTCGCTTGGCGAAGACCGCGAGACGCAGATCCAGATCGGCAAGCGCCACCGCATCATCCGCGTCGGCCGTTCCTACCAGAAGCAGGACCGGAAGGGCGCGAAGGTCGAGAAGGGCCTGCTCTTCATGTGCCTCAACGCCGACATCGAGCGCCAGTACGAATTCATGCAGCAGACCTGGGTCTCATCGACCTCGTTCCAGGGGCTGGTCGGTGAAAAGGATCCGACGATCGGTTCGCGCACCTGCGACGGCAGGTTCACCATCCCGTCCTGGGAAGGCGTCACGGTCCTGAAGGGAATACCGCAATTCGTCACCACGCGGGGAGGCGGCTATTTCTTCATGCCGAGCAAATCCGCGCTGCGCTATCTGATCTCGCGGCTCTGATTCGGGTGCCGCATCGCCGAATGACGCCCTCAGTCGTCGTCCTGCGATTCGGCAATGGTAGCGAGCGCCCTGGCGTCGGTTATGCGCAGGCCACCTCGCTTGATCTCGATGATCCGGCGGCTGCGCCAGTCGTTCAGCGTCTTGTTGACCGACTCGCGCGTCGCGCCGAGGAACTCGCCCAGCTCCGATTGCGATATCGGTATCCAGCCGGCCCCATCGGCCATGACGCCGCCCAGGAACACCAGACGTTTCGCCAGCCGGGCCTCGATGCCGAAGAAGGCCTGGTCGCCAAGCTCGCCGCTGACCCAGCGCAGCCGTGCGCACAGCAAGTCGATCATGGCGCGCGCCAGAGACGGGTTTTTCTCAATACGGTCAAAGAGTTGCGTGCGGCTGAGCGAGACCAGTTCGCAAGCCGTGAGGCAGATGGCGGTTGCCGTGCGCGGGCGCCCGTCGAGCGCGCCGATCTCGCCGACCAGGCTACGCGACAGCTCGATATTGGCCACCAGCTTCTGGCCGCCCGGCGAGTAGATCGAGATTTCCACCGAGCCGCTCATCACGCCGTAGATGCGATCGGCGGAATCCTCCTGGACGAACAGATGCTGGCCGGCCGCATAGCGCTCGACCTTGCAACCGCTGAACAGAAGATCGAACTGACCTGGATCGATCCGCGCAAGGCGCGGCAGGTCGTTCCTGTCGTTCGCGCTGGCGAAAGCCATGTTGATGTCCCGATTGCCACCCTGGCTGAAGTTTACGGCAACAGAGGACGGCGTCAAAGCCCCAGCGTTCAACCGTGCCACGACGAGTATGAGGCTTCACCAATTTGAGAGAGAAAAGATCCTGCCTGGATCATGCGGATCGCAATTTGAGGCGGCAGGGGGATGGTGGGCGATGCAGGGATTGAACCTGCGACCCCACCCGTGTGAAGGGTGTGCTCTCCCGCTGAGCTAATCGCCCGCTCGTTGCCCGAAGGCCAAGCGAGCCGCGATATAAGGGAGGCAGGCTGCCGAAGTCAAGGCGATGTGACGCTCATGCTGCAAGGATCGTATTTGCGGATCGGCGGGCCGGTACGGCCCCCCTTTTTGCTCAGCGCGCGGCGTCGATCAGCCGCTCGGCCAGGCCGAGGGTGAGCGCATCGAAATGCGAGATCACGGCCGACGGCTCGAATTCCCTGACATGGCGATCGGTATAGCCGAAATCGACCGCCACCACCGGAATGCCGGCGGCCTTGGCGGTGTCGATATCGGTCTGCGAATCGCCAACCATCAGCGCGCGCTGCGGATCGCCGCCGGCC
>NZ_RZSG01000318.1:0-6555 GCF_003997725.1 Mesorhizobium sp. M4A.F.Ca.ET.050.02.1.1 | reverse complement strand
GGCTATGGCGATCCTGAGCGGCTGCGGCATGGCTATTCCTGTCGAGAGGCTAGTCGGAACAGAGCTTTAGCACGCCGCCTTGCCAAATTGATTCAGCCGGCAGTCGCGCCATTCGTCTTCAGCATCATCCCGGCGATCTCCTTGACCAGCTTGGCGGCGACAAGCGCAGTGACGTTGGAGAGGTCCTGGCGCGGATTGTATTCGACGACGTCGGCGGCGACGATTGGCTGGTCGATTGACTGGATCAGGCCGATCACCTGGCGGGTGGTGAACCCGCCTGGTTCGCGATGGGAAATGCCGGGCGCGAAGGCCGGATCGAGAGCGTCGATATCCATGGAGACATAGACCGGCGTCTTGTGGTCAAGCCGCAGCCCTTCCTTGAAGTGCCGCATCTCCACCACCTCGACACCGAAGCGCTTGAATTGGTCGCGGTGGTGGTCGTTGACGGTGCGCAGGCCGACCTGGATCAGTCGGTCGGCAAGCCGCTCCTCCATAATGCGTGCGAAGGGCGAGGTGTGCGAGCGCGGATTGTCATCATAGGCATGATAGATATCGGGATGGGCATCGATATGCAGGATCGTCAGGCTGGGGTGGCGGCGCCGCACCGCGCGCAGCAGCGGCCAGGAGATCGCATGGTCGCCGCCGAGCGAGATCAGCGGATGGCCGGCATCCAGCGCGCGACCAACCTCGTCTTCGATCCGCTCCCACGGATCGCCGGCCTGCGCGAAATCGATATCGCCATGATCGATGAAGCGGTCGCTGAGGTCAAAGCCGGTTTCCGACCATGAACTGTAAGCATCGTTGGTGAGCTCGCGCCGGATGAGCGGCGGCGCTTCGGCCGCACCGCGCAGCCAGGACGAATTCTCGTCATGCGGAATGCCCAGAAGCGAGATCTTGCTCACGACATCCTTCCTCCTCGCAACAGACAGGGTGTCTCTATAGACGCGGGAGCTGGCGGCTGCGACGGCAGGCGCTTGGGCCAGATCGCGGTCTCAGGCGCTAAGCTCTTGCGGCTTGCGCAACCACACCTTGTTGTCGTGCAGCGCCGCACCGCCATAGGGCGCCGGCGCGTCGGCGCCGGTCAGCACATTGATGCCCTCGCCGCGCTCATGCGCGCTGTTCGGCCAGATGCCTTCGGCGATCACCACGCCACGCTGGATGCCGTCGAAGAACTTGGCGTGCAGCACCAGTTCGCCGCGCTGGTTGCCGACCTCGACGCGACCGCCATCGGCAAGCCCCAGCCCGGCGGCATCCTCGGGATGCAGCAGCAGCACCGGCCTGCCCTCCTTTTGCTTCGACACCGGCGTCTCGGCAAAGGTCGAGTTGAGGAAGTTGCGCGCCGGCGAGGTGGTCAGCCGGAACGGATGCGCCTCGTCCGCCGCCTCGATCAGTTCGACATGGTCGGGGAATTCCGGCAGCCGCTCGACCGGCCCGAACAGGCCCATGCTCCTCGGCGGCCGGTTGGGCGCCGCCTGTCCTGACCAGTCGGGGCGGAAGCGGAATTTTCCGTCCGGATGGCCGAAGCCGTTGATGAAATGCGCCGCCTCGAAATCCGGCTGCATATCGATCCATTTCTGTTCCTTCAGGCTGTCGAAGCCGCCCAGCCCGCGCTTGCCGAGGATGATGTCGATATGCTCCTTCTCGGTCAGGCCGAAGCCCGGCCTGTCGCCGACGCCGAGCCGTTTTGCCAGCTCCTCGATGACGAAATGGTTGGTGCGCGGCCCCTCGGGCGGATCGATCAGTTTTGGTCCCAGCGTGATGTGCTGGTTGCCGCCGCCCTTGTAGATGTCGTCATGCTCCAAAAACATCGTCGCCGGTAGCACGACATCGGCGAGCCTGGCCGTGTCGGTCATGAACTGTTCGTGCACGCAGGTGAACAGGTCGTCGCGCAGAAAACCCTGCTTCACCAGCCGCTGCTCGGGCGCGACATTGACCGGATTGGTGTTCTGGATGAGCAGCGCCGTCACCGGCGGTCCGCCATAGAGCGCGTCGCTCGCCCCGGTCAGCACGGGGCCGATGCGCGAGTGATCGAGATGACGGATGTTGGGATCGCGCATCGCTGTACCTTCGAGCACGTCCTGGTTCAGCTTGAAGATGCCCGAATTGGAGTGGAAGGCGCCGCCGCCCTCATATTGCCAGGCGCCGGTGACGGCGGCGATCGAGGCCGCAGCGTGCATGTTGACCGAGCCGTTGCGCTGGCGCGAGAAACCGTAGCCGAGGCGGAAATAGGTCTTCTTCGTCGTGCCGACGAGATGCGCGAAGGTTTCGATCTCGGCGACATCGAGCCCGGTGATCGCGGCCGCCCATTCCGGCGTTTTTGTCCGCAAATGCTCTTCCAGCCCGCGCGGATCGTCAGTGTATTTCTCGAGATAGGCGCGGTCGGCAAAACCGTCGCGGAACAGCACATGCATGACCGCGCAGGCCAACGCGCCATCGGTGCCGGGCCTCAGCACCAGGCCCATGTCGGCCTGTTTCGTTGTGGCATTCTCATAGACGTCGATGACGACGATCTTGGCGCCGCGTGCCTTGCGTGCCTTGATCGCGTGGGTCATGACGTTGACCTGGGTGACCACGGCGTTGGTGCCCCAGATCACCACGCAATCCGACTTCGCCATCTCGCGCGGGTCGGGACCGCGCAGCGCGCCCGCCCCCGCCATCCATCCGGTCCAGGCGAGATTGGTGCAGATCGAGCCGAAGAAGCCGGAGTACTTTTTCGCGTGGCGCAGCCGGTGGATGCCGTCGCGCTGCACCAGACCCATCGTGCCGGCATAGTAATAGGGCCAGACCGTCTCCGAGCCGTATGTCTCCTCGGCCTTGATGAACTTCTCGGCGACGAGGTCGAGCGCCGCGTCCCAGCTGGATTCCTTCCAGGCGCCCTCGCCCTTGGCGCGCGCCCTGATCAGCGGCTTCAGCAGGCGGTCGGGATGATGAACGCGGTCGGCATAGCGGGCGACCTTGGCGCAGACGACGCCAGCCGTGTAGCTGTTGGCCTTGGCGCCATGGACGCGGCCAATGCGGTTTTCGTCGAGCAGCTCGACTTCGAGCGCGCAGGTGGACGGGCAGTCGTGCGGACAGGCCGAATGGCCGAATCGCAGCTTGGCGTGCTGGTTCATGGGGGTTGTCTAGCGGGATTCAGGCGCGGCGTGTAGGTCCAGTTTGGGCGCGAGTTGGCACTGTTCTGCCAAGATGTGCTGCGCTGTGGGGTTGCGGCAGTAGGTCTTTTTGCGCGGCGTTGAAACAGCCAATCTCCCCACTTGTGGGGGAGATTGGCTGTCGCTGCCGGTTTCGCCAATCGCCAACCTCGGGGATTGGCGCGACGCCCCCTCACATGCCGAACCAGCGCGCGCGGCGGCTGGAGCCGAAATGCTCCTTGTCGGCGCGCAGCGCGAGCGAGGCTTCGTGGTAGGTGCCGGTCGGCTTCGGGCCGGAGAAGAAATCGACCTCGACCTTGCCGATGCGGCCGCCGCCGAATTCGATGTAGCAGGTGCCGAAGCCGTCATACTGTTTCGCCGTGCCGCTGTTGGTGAGCTTGACGATCAGGTCGCTGGCGACGGCACGCGCCGCACCCTCCGCGAACACGCCGGCCTTCGGCGTGCCGGTGTTGGCGCCGTCGCCCACGGCATAGACGCCGGCATAGTTCGTCTCCAGGGTCCTCGGATTGACCGTGATCCAGCCATTCTCTGCCATGCCGCTGGCTATCACCACGTCGGGCACGCGGTGCCTGGGCACGCCGAGGAACAGGTCGAATTGCATCTCCACGCCGTCGTCGAGGATTGCGACCTTCCGCGCATTGTCGATCGACGCGACGCGGCGGCCCGGAATGAAGCCGATGTTTCGCTCGACGAAGGCGGCGACCAGGGCGCGCGAGGTTTCCGGCGACGGCGGCACCGGGCTCGGCAGCGGCAGCACGAAGTTGATCTCGCAGGCTTCGCGCACGCCGCGCTTGACCAAGTAGTCGTGCAGCATGAGCGCGCATTCGCTGGGCGCCGGCGGGCATTTGTAGGGCGCGCCGCAAACCCCGACCAGCGCCCTCCCCTTGGTGAAGGTGGGCAGAACGTCGCGCAGCCGCTCCGCGCCCGCGACGGTGTAGAATTCGTTGGTGTCGGCGAGCCCCGGCGTGGCGTCGAAATCGTAGTCGGCGCCGAGCGCCACGACGAGGAAATCGGCCTCGTGGACGCCGCCATCGGTGGTGACGCGCCGCCGCTCCGGGTCGATCGCGGTGACCGTCTGCCTGAGCAGGTGCACCCCCGGCTTCGCATAGTTGGAATAAGGCAGGCGCACGGCGTCCGCGGTCCTGTGGCCGAACATCACGTCGAGCTTGGAAAAGCCGAAGACGAAGGCGTCGCTCTTGTCGATCAAGGTGACGTCGATGCCGTCGCCGAAGGTCTCGGAAAGCAGGCTGGTAAGTTCGAGGCCGCCAAAACCCGCCCCAAGGACGAGGACGCGCGGCTTGCTGGAAGTGTTCATGTTATCCTCTCATATTTGCTTGGAATGACGCGCGTCGTACCCAAGGTCCCTATGACCCGTGCCTGAGGGTGGCGGCGTCCTCGGCGAAGATCACGCTGAAAAAGCCGTCGATCATTGTCAGCGTGTCGGCATCGCTCATGCCGGGCAGCGCCGGGAAGTCGCCCTCCAGATCCACCTTCGTCCTGCCGCCCATCGGCGTGTAGCTGTGGGTGAACCGCGCGCCGTCGAAGGCGCCGCCGGTCAGCCTGGTCTCGATGCCGCGCGGCGGATCGAGCCTATGCTGGACCTGCATGGCGAAGGTGCTTCCGTCGGGATTATAGACCTCGGCGTCGAGCGTGACGATGCTGCCGGCCACGCCCGCGAGCCGGTGGCTCTTGAAGGCCAGATGCCGGTGGTTGCCGGCGCTCATATATTCGAACAGCCGCTCCGGCGTGGCGTCGAAGACGGCGATGGCGGGCTTGACGTAATGCACGGTCATGGCGGTCTGCTCCTGCGATTGTGCCAGGGCGCGCGACCGGGAAGCGTCTCGCCGCTCCCCGGCCGCGGCCCACGCGGCCGCGGCTCAGGCGTGCGGCTGCGGGACGATGCGGATGTAGGGCTTCGGCGCCTTCCAACCGTTCGGGTAGATCTTGGCCGCTTCGTCGTTCGACACGGAGCCGGCGATGACGACGTCCTCGCCCTGGCGCCAGTTGACCGGCGTCGCGACCCGGTGCTTCGCGGTTAGCTGCAGGGAGTCGATGACGCGCAGGATCTCGTCGAAGTTGCGGCCGGTGGTCATCGGATAGGAGATCAGCAGCTTGACCTTCTTGTCCGGCCCGATGACGTAGACGTTGCGCACCGTCTGGTTGTCGGCCGCCGTGCGGCCTTCCGCCGTGTCGCCGACGGTGGCCGGCAGCATGTCGTAGAGCTTGGAGATCGCAAGCGTCGGGTCGCCGATCATCGGGTAGTTCGGCGCATGGCCTTGCGTCTCCTCGATGTCCATGGCCCAGCTCTGGTGCCGGTCGACGGGGTCGACGCTGAGCCCGATGATCTTGACGTTGCGCTTGTCGAATTCAGGCTTGAGCTTGGCCATGTAGCCGAGCTCGGTGGTGCAGATCGGCGTGAAATCCTTGGGATGAGAGAAGAGGACGCCCCAGGACTCGCCGAGCCATGAATGGAAGCTGATATGGCCTTGCGTCGTCTCGGCTTCGAAGTCCGGGGCGGTGTCGTTGATGCGGATGGACATGGTGAGTTCTCCTGTATGAATAGGTTGACGCGGCGATACTGACCGACCGGCGTTCCTCCACCGTTCCCCGAATGCGCTTTGCGTGTGCCGGCTCTTTCAATCGGCATCGATGCAGGACTATGGTTGCCCGGGGCATCTGGGGAGCTGAAATGCGTGTAGAGGTGGATTTGCTTGGCCAGTTCCGCGTGTCCGTCGATGGACGCGCGGCTTCCGCGGCCGCATGGCGGCGCACCAGCAGCGTGACGCTGGTCAAATTGCTGGCGCTCGCCCGGCGCCAGCGGCTGCACCGCGAGCAGGTGATGGACGCGCTGTGGCCTGACCTCGAGCCGGAGGCGGCGGCCGCCAACCTGCGCAAGGCCGTGCATTTCACCAGGCGCGCGCTCGGCGCGCATGAGATCATAGCGCTCGACGGCGAGATCGTGGCGCTGGCGCCGGACGCCGAGATCGCCATCGATGCCGCGCTGTTCGAGGTCGAGGCGACGGCAGCGCTGCAGGCGGGCGATAAAGTCGCCTCGGAGCGGGCGGCCCAGCGCTACGGCGGCGACCTGCTGCCGGAGGACCGCTACGCGGAATGGGCGGAAGAGCCGCGCCAGCGTCTGCGCGAGCTCCATGTGCGCCTGCTGGAAGTGGCCGGCCTATGGGAGCGGTTGCTGGCGGTCGACCCCGCCGACGAGCGTGCCGCGCGGGCGCTGATGCAGGCGGCGCTCGATGTCGGCAATCGCGGCGAGGTCGTCAGGCAATTCGAGCGGCTGCGCGAAAGCCTGCGCGTCGATCTCGGCGTCGGCCCGCAAGCGGCGACGGTCGCCATCTACGAGAAGGCGCTGGCGCTCGGCGATGCGCAGCCGACCGGGATCGCCAAGCGC
>NZ_RZSG01000317.1:0-6562 GCF_003997725.1 Mesorhizobium sp. M4A.F.Ca.ET.050.02.1.1 | reverse complement strand
TTCATGCGCCACGGCCTGGCGAAATTCGGCATCACCATCACTCATGCGGACCTGACCGATCCGGAAGCGTTGCGTGGCGCGCTCTCGCCCCGGACCCGGATCGTCTATTTCGAAACACCGGCCAATCCGAACATGCGGCTCGTCGATATCGCAGCTGTCTCCGCGATCGCCAAGGCGCACGGCGCCAAGGTGATCGTCGACAACACCTACGCTACACCGGTGCTAACCCGGCCGATCGAACTCGGCGCCGATATCGTCGTGCATTCCGCTACCAAATATATGGGCGGGCACGGTGATCTCGTCGGTGGCATCGCTGTCGGCAGGGCCGAAGACATGACGCAGGTTCGCCTGGTCGGCATGAAGGACATGACCGGCGCGGTCATGGCTCCCTTCAATGCGATGCTGGTTCTGCGCGGTCTCAAGACGCTGAAGCTGCGCATGGAACGGCATTGCGCAAGTGCCATGACGGTGGCACGAATGCTGGAGAGCCACCCGGCGGTGGCCAAGGTCTATTATCCCGGGCTGGAAAGTTCTTCGCAGCATGCCCTTGCCAAGCGGCAGATGCCCGGCTTCGGAGCGATGATCGCTTTTGAGCTGAAGGGCGGACTGGCAGCAGGTCGCACGATGATGAACCGCCTCGAACTGATCCGGCGCGCCGTCTCCCTGGGCGACGCCGAAACCCTGATCCAGCATCCGGCCTCCATGACCCATTCGACCTATACGCCAGAAGAGCGTGCCGCCCACGGCATTTCCGAGGGGCTGGTCCGGCTGTCCGTCGGGCTGGAAGAGGTCGAGGATATCCTGGCGGACCTCACGCAGGCGCTGCAGATGCCGGCGTCGCTCGCCGCATAATCGGAGTTCGCTATGATCGACCTCGCCCATCTGGAAACCCTGCATCGCCGGCTTCTTTGGTTGTCCTGCTGGACGATCCACAACGCCAATCATCTGCGCGACAAGGGCGAGGGGGAGGTCAAGGTCGGCGGCCATCAGGCCTCTTCGGCCTCGATGGCGGCGATCATCACGTCGCTTTACTTCCACGCCCTGCGCCCCGAGGACCGGGTAGCGGTGAAGCCGCATGCCGGCCCAGTGTTCCACGCGGTCCAGTATCTGATGGGCAACCTGCCCCTAGAGAAGCTGAAGAATTTCCGCGGCTATGGCGGCGTGCAAAGCTATCCGTCGCGCAGCAAGGATGTCGACGATGTCGATTTCTCGACCGGTTCGGTTGGCCTCGGTGCGGCCTTCCCGATCTTCGCCTCCATGACGCAGGACTATCTGCGCGGCCATGACTGGGCCGGCAAGGAAGGCCGGATGGTCGCCCTGATCGGAGACGCGGAACTGGACGAAGGCAACATCTACGAGGCCTTGCAGGAGGGCTGGAAGCACGACTTGCGCAACGTCTGGTGGGTGATCGACTACAACCGCCAGAGTCTTGACGGCGTGGTGCGTGAAGGGCTCTGGCACCGCATTGAGGCGATCTTTTCCGCTTTCGGCTGGCGGGTGGCCCGTCTCAAATATGGCGCCCTGCAACGCGCGGCCTTTGCCGAACCGGGTGGAGAGGCCCTGCGTGACTGGATCGATGCCTGCCCCAACGCACTCTATTCGGCTCTGACTTTTCAGGGCGGTGCGGCCTGGCGCAAACGGCTCATGGACGATCTTGGCGATCAGGGTGCGATCACGGAACTACTGGACCGCCGCAGCGACACCGAACTCGCAGTGCTGATGGAAAACCTTGGCGGACACTGCCTGCCGTCGCTCTGCGAGGCGTTCGATGCGGCGGACGACGACCGGCCGACGGTTTTCCTGGCCTATACGATCAAGGGCTGGGGCACGCCGCTGGCCGGGCACAAGGACAACCATGCCGGCCTGATGACGCCGGCGCAGATGGAGACCTTTCGCGGCGCCATGGGCGTGCCGGAGGGCGCGGAGTGGAAGCCATTTGCTGCCGTGCCCGAAGAAGCGGGCCTGCGTGCCTTCCTGTCCGGTGTTCCGTTTTTCGCCAAGGGCAGGCGCCGTTTCGAGGCGCCGGCCTTGCCGCGTCCGGACAGAGTGAAATTGTCGGATCGGATGCTGTCCACGCAAGCCGGCTTCGGCAAGATCCTCGACGAGATCGCCAAGGCAGGCGGGCCGTTGGCCGACCGGATCGTCACCATGGCGCCGGACGTGACCGTCTCGACCAATCTCGGCCCCTGGGTCAACCGGCGCGGTCTGTTCGCCCGCGCGGCGCGCGCCGACACGTTCCGCGACGAGCGTATTGCTTCGACGCAGAAATGGGCCTTCTCGCCCAAGGGCCAGCATGTTGAGTTAGGCATCGCCGAGATGAACCTGATGCTTATGCTAGGCGCGGCGGGATTGTCGCATTCCCTGTTCGGTGAACGATTGATCCCGGTCGGAACGGTTTACGATCCCTTCGTCGCGCGCGGCCTCGATGCGCTGAACTATGCCTGCTATCAGGACGCCCGGTTTCTCTTGGTCGGCACCCCATCGGGCGTGACGCTGGCGCCGGAAGGGGGAGCGCACCAGTCGATCGGCACGCCGCTTATCGGCATGGCGCAGGACGGGCTGGCCTCTTTCGAGCCTGCCTTCCTCGATGAACTGTCGATCAACATGGACTGGAGCTTCGACTATCTCCAGCGTGACGGCGAGGGCGATCCGAACGAACGCACCTGGCTGCGCGATGAGACCGGCGGGTCGGTTTATCTGAGGCTTTCCACCCGCCCGATGGAGCAACCGCAGCACCGCAGCGATCCAGGATTCGCCGAGGGCGTGATCGACGGCGCCTACTGGCTTCGCGAGCCGGGATCGAATGCCGAGGTGGTGATCGCCTATCAGGGCACGGTCGCGACAGAGGCCATCGCGGCAGCCGGCCGCATCGGAGGCGATCGACGCGACATTGGCGTGCTCGCGGTGACGTCGGCCGACAGGCTGAACGCCGGCTGGACGGCTGCCCGGCGCGCAAGGGCGCGTGGTCACGCCACGGCGATGAGCCTCGCCGAGCGGCTGCTCGCCCGTCTGCCGGCGCATTGCACGCTGATCACGGTGATCGACGGCCATCCGGCGACACTGTCCTGGCTCGGGGCCGTGGCCGGACATCGCACGGTGCCTCTCGGAGTAGAGCATTTCGGGCAGACCGGCACCATCGGCGATCTTTATCGCCATTTTGGCATCGATGCAGACGCCATCGTCGCAGCCGCAAGCCGCATCGCGCCCGGTCGGCCGATCAGGCTTTCGGCCTGACAAATCGATGCGGCCTGCCGCAAGCCTGTGAAAGGTTCAGCAGTTCCACATCTCACCGCGTAGAGGGTTGCTGCAAGAACGCACCACACGAGCTCTCGGATACCCAAAGCTGGCACGACAGATATCTGGCAGGGGAACCTGGATTCGAACCAGGACTAACGGAGTCAGAGCGCGTCAGCCGCGATCCGGTTATTGTTGCGGATACTTGTTATTACTGGGCTTTTCCTCTTGTAAGTTGCGGTTACTTGCGGATAATTGTGACTTGCTGGGTACGCCATGGGTACGCGCAAGCCAAGGGGGAAAACCGCAACATGCCAAAACTAACAGAAACGCGCGCTCTTCGCGCCAGACTGCCGGGGAAAAATGAACCCGACGCCGCGCGATCCGGCAGCGCGTGATCGGGCCGATAGAGACGTTCACGCTGATCAGGAAATGGGTGGACCGGATCGAAGCTCGCCCTGTCGAGACGCGACCGCCCGACGCGACGGTGAACTGACCCCGCATAAGGCGGCGCGATCAGCGGACGGTATCTTTCCCCATCGAAGGCAAGGACCGTGCTCTACCGCATGTCCCGCCGGGGCAAACTGCAGTGGTTAACGGCCTATGGCGGCCGGAGCGGGTGAATTACCTATTGCGCCAGACAGCCCGGCGTCTTGTACGAACATTGCACTTCGGACTTCGCGCCGCTTTTGTCGGCGATGACGCAGGCGACGTGGTGATCGTCTCTGGTACACTGGTTGGAGCAGGAGACGAATGTCGCGTCTTTTTCTTTGGCGTAATTCGTCGCGCTGAGTTCGGCTATCTGACTCTCCTTCGCCGTCAGAGTGTAGGGCTCTGCGCTGTGAGCGGCTGTGGCGAGCAGTAATGCGCTGGCGATGATGTCAATTTCATGGTCACTCCCCTCCCTTGGTGGTGTTCGTCCTCATTGCAGATTGAGGTCCGACACCATCGTCTGCCGAATCGGGAACGTCAATGACCCTTTGTCGGCAGGGAGGCGGTCTGGATGCCGTCGCGGCCCACGCGCGTCTCGTTGCAGAGGATATTCTGCTTGGAGATGGAGAGGTAGCCGCTACGTTTGTAGCGCCCAGCCCCGACGAGGAGGCAGTGAGGAGTCCGCTCGTAACCCTCACTCAAAGCGACAAAGGCGGCGGCAAGTCGCTCGCTCTCAACCCGTAGCGACCCTGTCGTCCTGCGCGCCGCTGGTGATACGGTGACGCCGCCACAGCCGTTCGAGCTTGGCGACCAGCTCGGCGCTGCCGCCTGCGTCGTCCATGCGGGCGAGGTTGAGGACGCTGGTGCGCCCGCAGCGCAGGCCCACCGCGATCATCCCGGTGTCGATGCCCCACTGGCGCAAATCGGCCACCATCTGGCGCGGGCTCATCGGTCGCCCTCTTTCGAAGCAAAGTTTTTTGCGGCGAACAGCCGCTCGATCTGGCGAACCGTCGAGTAGGCGGGCGCGCGCGCCTCGCCGGTCGCCAGCCGGTGCACCGTCGAGTGCGACAACTTCGCGGCCTCGGCGATCTGCCTGCAGGTCAGGCCGGTCGCGTGAAGCTGCTCGATCATCTGCTGGAAGCGGGGGGCGGGCATGGTCGTCCAATAGCACGAACCGGGGTATGCCAAAAAGTGGGTACGCCATGGGTACGCGGCCATTCTCGCCGCTGCGCCTAAAAATCCGAATTTGTCAATGATTTCAAGTGGCTGGGGAACCTGGATTCGAACCAGGACTAACGGAGTCAGAGTCCGTGGGTCTACCGTTAACCTATTCCCCAGCAGGCGCGGTCGGTAACCGTGCGAAGCGGGCGGCTCAAGCGCCGCGAGCGCTGCCTTGTAGCCGCCGCCGGAAAATAGTCAACCCCGCGCCGCGTTTCAATCGCAGCTTTTGCTCACTCTGGCTGGGAGTGGCTGGAAGCCCGGCTCAGCTCTCGCTGCGGCCAAGCTGCGAATGCTCGAAGAACAGCACCACGCCAAGCGCAATCAGCAGTGGGATAATCAGGTAGAACAGGCGAAACACCAGGAGCGCGGCCAGCACGCCGACCGGGTCCATGTGCGAGAGGCCGGCGAGGAAGACCACCTCGAAGACACCGAGCCCGCCCGGCGCGTGCGAGATTTGCGCCACCGAGAAGGATACCAGGAACACGCCGAGGATGACGAAATAGCCGGGATTGCCAGTGGCCGGCAGGGCAAAGAAGATGATTGCCGCGGCGGCAAGCAGTTCGACCGGGCCGATCAGCAACTGGCGTGCGACGATGGGCAGCGCCGGATAGTGCAGCTGGAAGCCGCCGATCCTGAGCGGCTTCAGGTGCAGCCAGCTGCCGAAGATGTAGGCGCCGACCAGGATCAGCATGGCTAGCCCGGCGGCACTCGCCGCCCGGTGATGTGGCACGCCTGAGAAACGGTCGATGACCTCGGGCTCCAGCACCAGCACGAGCCCGCCGAGGAAGATGCTGGACAGCACGAAGGTGATCCAGCAGATCGCCACGAGAACGCCGACATCCTGACCGGTCAGCCCCCTGGTGCCGTAGGCGCGATAGCGGATCACGGCGCCCGAGATTACCGAGCCGCCAATGTTGTGCGACAGCGCGTAGGTTGTGAAGGAGCAGAAGGTGACGAACAGCCACGACACTTTCTTGCCGATGTGGAGCAACGCGATGTGATCGTAACCGGCAAGCGAGGCGTAGGCGATCACCGAGCTCAGCGCCGCCAATATCCAGCCGCGCGCGGGGATCGCTACGATGCCGGCCCAAACGTCGTCGAGCGAGATGCCGCGCAGTTCGTGGATGAGCAGCCACAGCGAGAACACCACCGCCGCGATGCCGACGACCGGCCAGAAATAACGCCTCCAGTTCATGGCGTTGCCATCATGCGTTGCGGCTCATTGGTTGATGTTGCCCGGCCCTCTCGGTCCCTCTTTTGAGACATGCCTGATTGAAGCCGGCTATTCAACTGCGAAGCCGTCGCAGCCGCGGCATCGGCAAAATTCGCCGCATGCGCTCTTGGTGATCCCGCGTGGCGCTGTTAGTCTGGCGGCAACTTGAAACAATGAAAGCGCCTGCTGCGTCCGTTCCCGGTTCGCGCGGTGCCGGAAGGAACGACAGTGGAAGACCACGACACCGGCGCTCGCGCGCCGGAAGTGGGCGTGTCCAGGGCTTCGCCGCCCGATTCGGCGGGCCCATCCGCGGGGCGGCATCATGATCGCCATGCGGGGCCGGGCGGCAGATATGCCCCGGGTGACGCCCAGCAGCAGAAAAGCAAGAGCCGCAAGCGCCGCAAACGCAGGCGTGGGCGCAAGGGTTTCGCCCGCGACGACAATCATGCCGCGACTGCGGGG
>NZ_RZSG01000316.1:0-6566 GCF_003997725.1 Mesorhizobium sp. M4A.F.Ca.ET.050.02.1.1 | reverse complement strand
TCATAGTCATCTTCAACGATGTAGGCGCCTGTCGCCGTGGCCCATGCCAGGAGGGAACGCCGCCGCGTCGCCGAAAGCACGCTTCCGAGCGGGAACTGGTGCGACGGCGTCACGCAGGCGAGGCGGGCTGGCGGCAGCGCATCCGTCCTCAACCCGTCCGCGTCGACGGCAACGGGAACCGCGACGCCGCCTGCCGCGGCAAAGGCATGGCGAGCCAGCGGATATCCCGGGTTTTCGATCACGAAGGGGTTGCCGGGGTCGAGCAACAGCCGTGCGCAGAGGTCGAGCCCCTGCTGCGAGCCGTTCACGATGACGATCTGGTCCGGCACGCAGTTGATGCCGCGAGCGCGCCAGAGATAGCCCTGAAGCGCGACGCGGAGAGCCGAAGACCCTTGCGGATCGCCGTAGCGCAGCCGCGCGCCGCGTCGCAGGATAGCTTTGTTGGACGCCCGTCGCCAGGCCGGCACCGGAAAGTCTGCCCCGGACAGATCGCCATAGCGGAAATCCGCGACCTTGCCCGGCTGCTGCTCCGGTGGCGGAGGCAAAGCCAGCAGCCGGCGCGCGAATGCCGAAAGGTTCCGAGGCGGGGCGGTCGATACGGGCGCCTCCCCCGTCGCCCTCTCCAACCCTGCAGCAACGACGGCACGCGCCCCATGGCGGATGATCAGATAGCCTTCGGCGTTCAGCTGATTATAGGCCGCCGTCACCGTAGTTCGTGACGCGCCCCATTCGGCGGCGAAGGCCCGCGTCGAGGGTAGGCGGTCGCCGGGCTGGTAGGCGCCGCTGTGGATCTGTTCCTTGATTGCCGCGATGATCCGGCGCGCGACACGATCCTGCTCCAACTGGACCACCGAAAAACCTCAAAACTGGATATTCCAGGCAAGCCAGACATCAGGCATCTTCAGCTGCGACGCAAGGAGTTCATCATGTACATACCGCCTGCCTTCCGGGATGACGACAAGGAGAGCCTGAGAGCGACGATCCGCGCGGCGCGGTTGGGGACCCTGGTCACCGCCACCGCGGAAGGACTGCTGGCGACGCCATTGCCGCTTTTCCTCGACGAGAGCGAGGGCGAGCACGGCACAATCTACGGCCATGTCGCGAAGGCAAATCCGCAGTGGCGCGCACCCGTGCTGGGTGATGGCCTGGCGATCTTCATGGGGCCGGACGCCTACGTGACGCCGGCGTGGTATCAAACCAAACAGGAAACCGGCAAGGTCGTGCCGACCTGGAACTATGTCGCCATCCACTCCTATGGGCCGGTCGAATTCTTCGACGACGCCGACAGGCTGCTCGAGGTGGTGACGCGTCTGACCAATCTGCATGAAGGCGGGCGCGCCACACCGTGGTCCGTGTCGGATGCTCCGCCGGAGTTCATTCAGTCGCAGCTCAGGGGGATCGTCGGCCTGCGCATGCCGGTCGCGAGGCTGGAAGGCAAGCGCAAGATGAGCCAGAACCGCAACGCGGCCGATCGCGCCGGTGTCGTGTCCGGCCTTGCGGCAAGTGACCGGCTTTCGGACCGCGAGGTCGCACCTCTCATCCCGTCGTGAGTCCGTCATGCCGGATCTGAGCCGGTTTGCCTGGTTCTTTCGCCGCGGCTTTTCCTGCTCGCCATCACGTCTGAAGGATTGATCACGGCAGCTCTCTGTCATCCGCTCGAGGCGACCTCCGCCCTTCTCGTGCAGACCATGATCGATGTCATTGGACCGCAGGCACCTATCGCTACCCTTCAGCGGTCCATCCCCTTCGAGATCGTCACGCCGGAGAATATCTGAGGCAGCGCCCTGCTGCCTTCGCGCCGCCACGGTCACAGCAGTTCCAGCAGTTGCGGCAAAAGACAGCGTTGGTGTCGAGCTTGATAGCCGCCACCCGAACCATCCTACCGCCCCCTGGCCAGGCTGCCCAGAATCCCGCGTACGATCGCGCGCCCAACGGACGATCCGACCGAGCGCACCACCGACTTGATCGCCGCCTCGGCTACCGTCTGGCGGTTGGAGGGACGCGGCGCCGGCGCGCGGCGGCCGCCGGACTGCGGGGCAGGATCGTCACCGAACCCAGGGATGGTCCAGCGCGAGCGGCCGCTATCGGCCTGTTGCGCCTGCTGCTCGGCCTCCTGCGCCTCCCTGGCCTTCTTCTGCAGCATCTCGAAGGCCGATTCGCGGTCGATGGTCTGGTCGTATTGCCCCGTAACCGGGCTCTCGGCGATCAGCTGGCGGCGCTCGTCCGGCGTGATCGGGCCAAGCCGAGACGATGGCGGCCGGATCAACGTGCGCTGAACCATGGACGGCACGCCCTTGGTCTCCAGGGTCGAGACCAGCGCCTCGCCGGTGCCGAGCTGCGTGATGGCCGTGGCGCAGTCGAAATCGGGATTCGGCCGGAAGGTGTCGGCGGCCGTCCGCACCGCCTGCTGCTCGCGTGGCGTATAGGCGCGCAGCGCATGCTGGACGCGGTTGCCGAGCTGGGCCAGGACCTTTTCGGGAATATCCAGCGGGTTCTGGGTGACGAAATAGACGCCGACGCCCTTGGAGCGGATCAGCCGCACCACCTGCTCGACGCGATCGATCAGCACCTTCGGCGCGTCCTCGAACAAGAGATGCGCCTCGTCGAAGAAGAAGACCAGCTTCGGCCTTTCAGGATCGCCGACCTCGGGAAGTTCCTCGAACAATTCCGACATCAGCCAGAGCAGGAAGGTGGCGTAGAGGCGCGGGTTCATCATCAGCTTGTCGGCGGCAAGCACGCTGATCGCGCCACGGCCGTCGCGGGTGGTGCGCATGATGTCGGCGATGCGCAGCGCCGGCTCTCCGAAGAAGTTCGCCGCGCCCTGCTGTTCCAGCACCAGGAGGGTGCGCTGGATGGCGCCGACGGATGGCTTCGTCACATTGCCGTAGCGGGCGCTGAGCTCGTCGGCACGCTCGGCGATGTTGGCGAGCAGCGCCTGCAGATCCTTGAGGTCGAGCAGCAGCAGGCCTTCCTCGTCGGCAATGCGGAAGGCGATGTTCATGATGCCCTCCTGCGCCTCGGTGAGGTTCATCAGGCGCGAGAGCAGCAGCGGACCCATCTCCGAGATGGTGGCGCGGATCGGATGGCCCTGTTCGCCGAACAGATCCCAGAAGATGACCGGGAATTGCTGGAAGTCGTACGGCTCAAGCTTCACCTGCTCGGCGCGCTTGACCAGGAAATCCTTGGCTTCGCCCATCATGGCGATGCCGGAAAGATCGCCCTTGATGTCGGCACAGAAAACCGGCACGCCGGCGTTGGAAAAACCTTCGGCGAGGATCTGCAGGCTGACCGTCTTGCCGGTGCCGGTGGCGCCGGTGATCAGGCCGTGGCGGTTGCCATATTGCAGCAGAAGCTGTTCGGGGCGCTGGTAGCTGTCGTCGGGCTTGCGGCTGGCGCCGATGAAAATACTCTTGTCGTCAGCCATATGTCGGTCTCCGCGAACCTGATGAAGTCAAAGCAAAAGGCCACGCCTGAGGTATAGTGACGCGACGCGGCAGCGACAATGCTCCTATCGCAATTTGGGCTCCTATCGCAATTTGGGCCCCTATCGCAATTTGGGCGTCCAATCGCGATCGGAATTGGAACCCAGCCCAAAGCTGGGTCTTGACGGGCTTGTGGCAAGTTGTGGATTTTGGGCATGTTTGGCAATCGATTGGTGGTTCACCCGGCCGCATGGGCAGCGCATTGTGATATCGGGCATGGAACCTTAGACTAACGGTTCGATTGATGCGGCAGACGGCGCATGACCGCGAAAGGATCATGCGCTGAATCAAAGGTGCTACGGCGTCCGCGACGTGTCCAGGAGATGCGCGGCGCTGTAAGGGAGGAGAGCGGATGGGCGCCGGCGCCTTGACCAGGGAAGTCGACCTTCAGAACGCTGACCGCCAGCGCTGGCTGGCGCTCGCCGAAAAGGCGCTTGCCGGAGGCTCCTTCGAGGAGAGGCTCGTTTCGCACAGCGACGACGGCATCCGCATCGAGCCGCTCTATGAGCGTGCGGTCACCATGGAACCGCTGGTCAGGGCAAATCCCGCAGCGGCGTGGATCGTCAGCCAGCGCGTCGACGATCCGGATGTCGCCCGCGCCAGGGCGCAGGCGCTGGAGGATGTCGCGCAGGGCGCCACCGGCCTGTCGCTGGTTTTCGAAGGGGCGCCGAACGCTTTCGGCTATGGCCTGCCGCGGACGGCCGAGGCGCTGGAGACCGTGCTCGACGGCGTGCCGCTCAACCGCGTCCAGGTCCGCATCGATGCGCATCCCTGGAGCCGCGCGGTGGCCGACTGGCTGATAGCGTTCCTCGGCAAGCGCCGCTCCGATCCGACTAAGCTCAACCTCTCCTTCGGCATCGATCCGGCGGCGATCTTCGCCGGCACCGGCCGGCTGCGCATGTCGATCGAGGCGCTGCAGGAATCTATGCCGCAATCGATGGCGCATTTCTTCTCCATGGGGGTGCCCGGCGTGCTGCTCGAGGCAGACGGGCGCGTCTTCCACAATGCCGGCGCCACCGAGGCGCAGGAGCTCGGCACCATGCTCGCCTCCGCGGTCTCCTATCTCAGGATGTTCGAGAAGGCGCGCCAGCCGCTGGTCTATGCAGCGCCCCATATCGGCTTCGCGCTCAGCGTCGACCAGGACCAGTTGCTGTCGATGGCCAAGGTGCGAGCGCTGCGCCGGCTGTGGGCCCGCATCCAGGAAGTCTGCTCGATCCCGGCCTCGACGGCCAGCATCCATGCCGAGACGTCGTATCGCATGATGACGACGGCGGATCCGGAAACCAACATATTGCGCACGGCGATCGCCTGTTTCGCGGCCGCCGCCGGCGGGGCCGATTCGATCTCCATCCTGCCGCACACAATAGCGCATGGGCTGCCGGCCGGCTTTGCCCGCCGCGTCGCCCGCAACGCGCAGTTGATCATGGCCGAGGAAAGCCATGTCGACCATGTCGCCGACCCTGCTGGCGGATCGGGCGCCGTCGAGGCGCTGACCAATGATCTCTGCGCGGCCGCCTGGCAAGAATTCCAGCGCATCGAGGCCGAAGGCGGTGTGCTGACGAGCCTGCAGCAAGGCTATGTCCAGAACCGCGTCCAGACCGCCGCGGCAAAGCGCAATGCCGAATACCGGACCGGCTCGCGCGCGATCATCGGCACCACGCTGTTCCGTGCCGGCAGCGAACGCCCGGTCGAGACGTTGCCGGCCGAGCGGAGACCGGCGCTGACGGAAGGTGTCGCGACCTGCGAGCCGCTGTTTCCGGTGCGCATCGACCAATCGATCGGAGCCGGCGCATGATCCCCGATTTCAGCCAGATCGGCTGGTCCGCGCCAGGACGCGCGCCGGTCGAGATCAAGGGGCTGCGGATGACGCCGGAGGGCATCGCCGTGAAGCATCTCTACACGCAGGGCGATCTCAGGGGCCTGTCGCATCTCGACACCTATCCGGGCCTGCAGCCCTTCGTGCGCGGCCCCTACCCGACGATGTATGTCCAGCAGCCTTGGACGATCCGGCAATATGCGGGGTTCTCGACGGCGGAAGAATCAAACGCCTTCTACCGGCGCAACCTCGCCGCCGGGCAGAAGGGCCTGTCGGTCGCCTTCGACCTCGCCACCCATCGCGGCTATGACAGCGACCATCCGCGCGTCGCAGGCGATGTCGGCATGGCGGGAGTCGCCATCGATTCCATCCTCGACATGCGCCAGCTGTTCGACGGCATTCCGCTCGGCGAAATGACGGTGTCGATGACCATGAACGGCGCGGTGCTGCCGGTCATGGCGCTCTACATCGTGGCAGCGGAGGAACAGGGGGTTGCGCAGAAGGATCTCGCCGGGACCATTCAGAACGACATTCTGAAGGAGTTCATGGTCCGCAACACCTACATTTATCCGCCAAAACCCTCGATGCGGATCGTGTCGGACATCTTCGCCTACACCTCGCGAAACATGCCGAAGTTCAACTCGATCTCGATCTCGGGCTACCACATGCAGGAAGCCGGTGCGCCGGCGGACCTCGAGCTCGCCTGCACCATCGCCGACGGCATTGAATATGCCCGCGCCGGTGTCGCCGCCGGCCTCGACATCGACCGCTTTGCGCCGCGGCTTTCCTTCTTCTGGGCCGTCGGCATGGACTTCTTCATGGAGGTCGCCAAGCTCAGGGCCGCGCGCCTGCTTTGGTCGAGCCTGATGAAGAAGAACTTTTCGCCGAAGGACGAGCGCTCACTGTCGCTGCGCACCCATTGCCAGACCTCGGGATGGTCGCTGACGGCGCAGGACCCTTACAACAACATCACCCGCACCATGATCGAGGCGATGGCGGCGACACAAGGCCATACGCAGTCGCTGCACACCAATTCCTTCGACGAGGCGATGGCGCTGCCGACCGACCATTCGGCCCGCGTCGCCCGCAACACGCAGCTCATCCTGCAGAAGGAATCCGGCACCACGCGCGTCGTCGACCCGTGGGGCGGCTCGGCCTTCGTCGAGCGGCTGACGCATGACCTGGCGGCGCGCGCCCTCGCCCACATCGAGGAGGTCGAGAGCCTTGGCGGCATGGCCGCGGCGATCGAGAAAGGCATTCCCAAGCTG
>NZ_RZSG01000315.1:0-6574 GCF_003997725.1 Mesorhizobium sp. M4A.F.Ca.ET.050.02.1.1 | reverse complement strand
TTTCGGGGGTAGGTGCCGGACAACGGCTTTCAAGAGTGCGCGACATTTGGTCGTTTTCCATCATTTGGCAAGACTTTGGCCGAAATCGCAGCCTATATCGCCGCCGCAACCATCAGTGGATTCGTCGCGGCATGGCCCCGATCTCCTGCCGTAACATATTGTTAACCATCAATGTTTTGCATTTCTTATGCATTGCCCTCGACACTCCGGCCGGCCGGGGCGCGTGATGTGGAACAGGAACCAGGTCGAGGCGCCAATGCAGCCAGTTGTACTGCCGTCGCCGGATGACTACCTTGTCGGCGGGCATGATGCCGTTCGGCAAAATCGAGAAAGCCTTCATGAAGGTCGTTGAACGCTACATCATGCGTCGCGCATCGACGGTGTTCCTCGCTGCGCTGACCTGGACGCTGGCGATCGTGTGGACGACCCAGGTGCTGGCCAAGATCGATCTCGTCACCGACAGCGGCCAGTCGGCGCTGACCTTCTTCGAGGTCGCGGCGCTGATCATCCCGTCGATCATCCCGATCGTGGTGCCGTTCGCGCTGGTGGTGGCGGTGGCGCAGACGCTGAGCGTCATGAACACCGATTCGGAACTTGCCGTGATCAACGCCGCCGGCGCCTCGCGCTGGACGATCGCGCGGCCGATCCTGCTGCTGGCGCTCGCGGCCAGCGTCCTTTCCTTCGCCGTCGACAATGGCGTCGACCCCTATGCCAGGCAGAAGAACCGCCAGCTGGTGGCCTCGTCACGCGCCGACCTTCTTTCGCTGATCATCCAGGAAGGCACGTTTCGCAAGATCGACGACGGCCTGTTCCTGCAGGTCGGCGAACGCCTCCCGGACAACAGGCTCGGCGGCATCTTCGTGGCCGATTCGCGCGAGGAAGGCGCCAACCTGATCTACTACGCCAAGTCTGGCAGCATCATCGAAAAGGGCGACGAGAAGGTGCTGATGATGAATGACGGCGTCATCAACCGCAAATCGCTGACCGGCGACCTGTCGGTGATCCGCTTCACCTCCTACGCCTTCGACCTCTCTGCCTTCATGTCGGCGGCGAACGAGATCACGCTTCTGCCGAAGGACCGCACGACGCAGTATCTGCTCAACCCGGATCCCAACGACAAGATGTTCCAGCGCAAGCCGGCCAGCTACAGTGCCGAGCTCGACCAGCGCTTCTCCGAATGGTCCTACCCTCTGGTGTTCGCGCTGATCGCGCTGGCGGTGGCGGGCGACGCGCGCTCGCACCGGGAAGCGCGCATCCACCCGTTGATCACGGCCATCGCAATCGCCCTCTTCGTGCGCTGGCTTGGCTTCTTCGCCGCCGGCAAAGCCGACAAGGTGCCGCTCTATGCCTATATGGTCTACGGCGTGCCGATCGTGGCCTCGGCTGTCGCCACCTGGTTCATCGTTTCCTCGAGGTCGATGGAGCTGCCGGCAGCCTGGGCGGACTGGATGACCAACCTCGCCGGCCGCGTCGGCGAGACTTGGACCGCCGTCAAGCTGCGTCTTTCCCGGCGCGCCTCCGGCCAGAGGGTATGACGATGGGCTGGACGCTGGGCCGCTACTTCTTCTTCCGCTATGTGTCGATCACCATCTGGTTCTTCCTCGGCCTTCTGGCGCTGGTGTTCCTGATCGACTTCACCGAGCTGTCCGGCCGCACCACTGGCCTGCCCGGCTTCACCTATGGCACCGCCTTCGCCATTTCGGCGCTGAGGATGCCGATGATCATGCTGCAGACCGTGCCGTTCGTCGGCCTGTTCTCAGCGATGGCGACGCTGGTGTCGCTCAACCGCAAGTACGAGCTCGTCATCGCGCGCTCGGCCGGCGTCTCGGCTTGGCAGTTCCTGCTGCCCTGCTGCATCGGCGCGCTCCTGTTCGGCGTGCTGTCGGTCGGCGTGCTCAATCCCATCGCGGCGCACGGCTTCTCCTGGTCCGAGCAGATGGAAAACAAGTTGCGCGCCGGCAATTCCAACGCCGTCCCAGCCGACACGACGCCTTGGATCCGGCAAAAGACCGCTTCCGGTGACACCATCATCGGTGCCCGGGCGATCCTCAACCAGGGCCTGGAGATGGCCGACGCGGTCTTCTTCGTACTGGACCAGCAGGGCAATATCGTCGAGCGCAAGGACGCGGCGCGCGCCTTCCTGCGCGACGGCTATTGGGAACTACAGGACGTCAAGGTGTTCAAGGACGGCAATATCCGCCCGGCAACATCCGATCGGGTCGAGACCAACCTCAAGCCCGAATTCGTGCAGGAAAGGCTGGCGCGCCCGGAAACCATCCCCTTTTACGATCTGCCCGGCAAGATCGAGGTTGCCCGTTCCTTCGGGCTGAAGGCAAATGCCTTCGCCATGCAGTTTGATTCGCTGGTGGCGCTGCCGTTCCTCCTCGTCGCCATGACGCTGATTGCGGCAACAGTTTCAATGCGATTTGCGCGTATGGGGCAGTCGGCAACGATGATTCTGGGTGGCGTCCTCGCCGGCTTTCTGCTTTATGTCGTCTCGGTATTGGTCAAGGCATTCGGCGTGGCGGGATTCGTCCCTACGGCGGTGGCCGCATGGGTTCCGGTTGTCGTGGCTATGTTCTTCGGGGTGACATTTCTGCTATACAAGGAAGACGGCTAGTGAGGGAGGCGGTTTTGCGCAGCCATAGGCAGGCCGGTTTGGCACGCCTTTATGGGGCGAGCGCCTTGGCATGTCTGTTCGCCTGCGCGGCGCCGATGGCACCGGCGCTGGCGCAGGACGTCACCGACATGGCGACGAAGGTTCCCTCCGGCACGCAGATGCTGCTTGCCGCCGACACGCTCGTCTACAATAACGACAACAACACGGTGACCGCCGTCGGCGGCGTGCAGATCGACTACGGCGGCAACAAGCTCGTCGCCCAGCGGGTGGAATACAACCGCAACACAAAGCGCCTCGTCGCCAGCGGTGCGGTCGAGCTGATCAACAGCGACGGCACCAAGATCAATTCCGACCATATCGACATCACCGACGACTTCGCCGACGGCTTCGTCAACGCGTTGCGCGTCGAGACCGTCAACAAGGCCTATTTCGCCTCCGAAAGCGCGGAGCGCATGGGCGGCGTGCTGACCACCTTCCACAACGGCGTCTACACGGCTTGCGAACCCTGCGAGGACAAGCCGGACAGCGCGCCGACGTGGCGCGTCAAGGCGCGCAAGATCATCTGGAACGGCGAGAAGAAGACGGTCCGCTTCGAGAACGCGAATTTCGAGTTCTTCGGCTTCCCGCTCGCCTATCTGCCGGCCTTCGAGATCGCCGACCCGACGGTGAAGCGCAAGAGCGGCTTCCTGATCCCCGGTATCGTCTACAAGAGCGACCTCGGCATCGGCGTCAAGGTCCCCTACTACTTCGCCCTGTCGCCGACCTACGACCTCACCGTCACCGGCACCGGCTACACCAAGCAAGGTTTCCTCGGCGAGGCCGAGTGGCGCCAGCGCTTCAACAATGGCGAATACAGCCTGAAGATCGCCGGCATCCATCAGCAGGATCCCGACGCCTTCATCGACAGCGGCATCCGCAATGTCGATTCGGGCGCGGCGGGCGATCCGAACAAGTTCCGCGGCATGATGGGCACCAAGGGCCAGTTCGCCATAAATGAGCGCTGGAACTTCGGCTGGGACGTGCTGCTGCAGAGCGACAAGAATTTCTCACGCACCTATGCGATCGACGGCTACAGCGAGACCGTTCACCAGTCGTCGGTCTACCTGACCGGCCTCAACGACCGCAATTATTTCGACATCCGCGCCATGCGCTTCCAGGTGCAGGAAAACACGCTGGCCAGCGACCCGTCGGCGCGCAGTGGCCAGCAGCCCTGGGTTTTGCCGTCGCTCGACTATGCCTATATCCCCGATATGGCCGTGGCCGGCGGGCAATTGTCGATCAATGTCAATGCGCGGGTCATCAGCCGCGACTCTCTCGATGAATCCTTCACCGAGGCCTATAATTCGAGCACGCCCACGCTGCGCGTCCCCGGCATCGCCGGGCAGAATGGTCGCATGACGGCCGAAGCCGAATGGAAGCGCACGTTTACCACCGATGGTGGCCTGCAACTGACGCCGCTCCTGGCGCTGCGAGGCGACGCCAGCTATCTCAACGCCGACTCGGCCTCGCTCGCGGCCATAAACGAGATGGCTGCCAATCCCCTGATAGCCACCACCGCTGACATGAAGTCGTCGCTCGCCCGCTACATGGCGACCTTGGGTCTGGAAATGCGCTGGCCGGTCCTGTTCTCGATGGCGAACTCCAGCCACATCGTCGAGCCGATGGCGCAAGTGTTCGTGCGTCCCAACGAGCAGTATGTCGGCGGCCTCGCCGTTCCCAACGAGGATGCGCAGAGCTTCGTCTTCGACGCCACGACGCTGTTCGAGCGCGACAAGTTCTCCGGCTATGACCGCATGGAAGGTGGTACGCGCGCCAATGTCGGGTTCCGCTATTCCGGCGCCTACGGCAATGGCTGGAGCACCAACGCCATCTTCGGCCAATCCTACCAGCTCGGCGGCGAGAATTCATTCACCGCACCCGACCTGGTCAATGTCGGCGCTTATTCTGGCCTCGACAAGCCGACCTCCGACTATGTCGGCCTGATCGGCTTCAACAGCCCGAGCGGCTTCTCCGGCTCGCTCAGCGGCCGCTTCGATGAGCAGACCTTCGACGTGAGGCGCGCCGAGGTGAAGGCCGCCTATTCCGGCCTGCCGGTTTCGCTCACCGCCAAATATGCCTTCATCCAGGCGCAGCCGCTCTACGGCTTCGAGACCGATCGCCACGAAGTGACGCTCGGCGCCTCGACGCACCTTGCCGAGAACTGGCGCGTCTTCGGCACCGGCACCTACGACCTGAAGCAGAGCGTTCTGGTCAAGGACGGCGTCGGTTTTGCCTACAATGATTCCTGCTTTACGTATCTGATGACGTTCTCGGAATCGCGCGACCTTGCGACCAAGGAAGTGTCGCAGAATGTCGGCTTCAACCTGTCGTTCCGTACACTTGGCGATTTCGGTTCGTCGACCAGCGCCATCGACACCATCCAGTGACGGCGGGCCAACGACATGGTTTCGCCGCATAGGGCTGGCAGGGGTCTCAGTTACATTGCGCGTGCCCGCGAAATCGAAGCGATTTGCGGAAAGGATCATGCGCCAAATCAGGTACTGCAGTGTCCGTTGCGGGTCCGAGGGGACGCGCGGCGCTGTCGAAGCGGGACAGAATTGGGATAGGTGAGATGAGGAAATTCCTGTTTTCAGCAGGCTTCGCGCTGCTGGTGGCGGCGACCTCGGTTTCGATCATGGCGATGACGCCGCCTGCCTTCGCCAGCACGATCAAATATGTCGTCAACAACATACCGATCACCACAGGCGACATCGCGCACAGGGCCGCGTTCCTGAAGCTGCAGCACAAGAAGGGCGACGCCGGGCAGGAGATGATCGACCAGACGCTGCGCCTGGCCGAAGCCAAGCGGCTCGGAATCCGCATCACCGACGCCCAGGTCGACGCCGCCTATCAGCGCTTTGCCACCACCAACAAGATGCAGCTCAAGCAGCTCGACGGCATCATGGCACAGTCGGGCGTGACCAAGGAGCACTTCAAGGACTTCATCCGCACCCAGATGGCCTGGAACCAGGCGCTGGCGGCCCGCTATCGCTCCGGCGAGGGCGGCGCGGTGACTGAGCAGGACGCAGTGCGGCGCATGCTGGACAAGGGCGGCAGCAAGCCGACCGCCATGGAATATATGCTGCAGCAGGTGATTTTCGTGGTGCCTGCCTCGGAGCGCAGCGCGACGCTCGCCAAGCGCAAGCGCGAGGCCGACGCCATGCGCGCCCGCTTCAATGGCTGCAACACCACGCGTGAATTCGCCAAGGGGCTGATCGACGTAACCGTGCGCGATCTCGGCCGCGTGCTGGCGCCGCAGTTGCCGGCTGACTGGGCCGACCAGATCAAGGCGACCAAGGTCGGCGGCGCCACCGCCACGCGCGAAACCGAGCGCGGCATCGAGTTCATCGGCATCTGCTCGTCGCGCGAAGTGTCCGACGACAAGGCAGCGCAGATGGTGTTCCAGAGCGAGGGCGGCAACGATAAGGACGCCGACGAGCTTTCGAAGAAATATGTCGACGAGCTGCGGAAGAAGGCCAAGATCGTCGAGCGCTAGATTGGCAGGGTTTTGGGCGTGAGTGAACGAGACGACAGAGCCACCTCCTGTCCATACCCGGGCAGAACGCCCCGCAAGACGGCCTAGACATGCGCGAGACCGATGCCCCGCTGGCCGTGAGCGTTGGCGATCCTTCCGGCGTCGGCCCGGAAATCGCCATCGCAGCCTGGCTCGCCGGTGAAAGTGCCGGCGTGCCGCCCTTCTACCTGCTTGCCGATCCGGCCCTGATCTCGGCGCGAGCGCGCCATATCGGCGCCAGCATAGCCATCGTCGAAACGCTGCCTGCGCAGGCCGCGCGGATCTTTTCCCGGGCGTTGCCGATCATCCCGCTCGACGCCGGCCATGTCGACAATCCCGGGCGGCCCGACACGGCCAATGCCGCCGGCACCATCGAGGCCATCGACCGCGCAGTGGCCGAC
>NZ_RZSG01000314.1:0-6578 GCF_003997725.1 Mesorhizobium sp. M4A.F.Ca.ET.050.02.1.1 | reverse complement strand
GGCCGCATGACGCTCGCGGATCGCTCGGCGAAGGAGAGCGGGTGCACGATCTCCTTCTTCTGCGCAACCGGTGTGAAGCCGAGCTTTTGGTAGAGCGGCAGTGCCGCCGGGTGGTCGAGCGTGCAGGTCTGCACCGTCACCCGCTTCGGACCATGCGACCAGGCGGCAGAGATCGCGGCGCCCAGGAACCAGCGGCCGATGCCTTGTCCATGCGCATGCTCCATCATGCCGAAATAGGCGAGTTCCACCTCTTCCGGCATATGCGGCTTGAGGTCGAAGAAGCCGGCCGGCGCGCCGTCGAGATAGAGCACCCTGATGTCGCGGTCCTCGCGATGGAGGCCCGCTGAAAGCTCCTCGTCGCTCAGCCTCAGCACATTCACCCAATGCCATTTGCGCCCCACCCGATCCATCAGGTAGCGGTAGAAATGCAGCGGGATATCCCTGGTCTTCAGGAGCGCGACCTGTCGGTTATACGGCACCGGCGGCGACGCGGCCGGCGGCGCATGCATTTCGAGAAACGTCACCGTGACGTCGATGTCCTCCAGCGCGCCGTTTTCCATCACCGTCATTCCTTGCCCGTCACCACGGGCGTATCGGCAAGCCCGCCCCATTCGGTCCATGAGCCGTCGTAAAGCCTGTTGTCGGTGTGGCCAAGCGTCTCCAGCGCCAGCGTAATCGCCGCCGCTGTGATGCCCGAGCCGCATGACGTGACGACCGGCTTCGACAGGTCTATGCCGGCATCCTCGATCACCTTGCGCAAGCGATCCCTGGGCAGCAGCTCGCCGTTCTCGGCCAATGCCGTGACCGGTACGTTGCGGGCGCCAGGCATATGCCCGGAGCGGATGCCGGCGCGCGGCTCCGGATCGGTCCCGGCAAAACGGCCGGCGGATCGCGCATCGGCGATCTGACTTTCTCGCCCGTCGACGATGCGGCGCATTTCGGCGAGGCCGACGACCCGCGCGGCATCGAAGTCGGCGTGAAAGATGCACGGCGCGATCCTCGTCGGCTCCGCTGTCACTGGGCGCCCCTCCGCCTTCCAGCGATCGAAGCCGCCGCTCAGGATGTAGACCTGGAAGACGCCCATGACCCGGAACATCCACCAGCCGCGCGGCGCCGAGAAATAGCCCGGGCCGTCATAGACCACGATCGTGTCGTCGGCCGAAACGCCCATGGCGCCGACATACTGCGCGAAATCTTGCGGCGACGGCAGGGTGTGCGGAAGCCCGGAATCCGGGTCCGAAATGGCGTCCTGATCGAGGAAGCGGGCGCCGGGAATATGCGCCGCCTCATATTCGGCGCGCGCATCGCGCTTTTGCGCAGGCAGATACCAGGACGCGTCGATGATCGTCAGGCCGGGCTCGCCCAAGCGCTTCTCAAGCCAATCCGTGTCGACGATGAAAGGACTATCTTCAGCCATTTTTCTCCTCCCATCCCGCAACAGTGCCGTCGATCAGATCGCCGGCATCGGCCCGAAGCGGATGCGGAAACGCCGGTTCTCGCGGCCTTTCTTCTCGATCTTGCCGATATGGATCTCGCCGACCTCTCCGGTGCTCCTCACATGGGTGCCACCACAGGGCTGGCTGTCGATCGAGGCATTGTCGCCGATGCAAACCAGACGGATCTTGCCGGTGCCGACAGGCGGACGCACGTTCTTGGATTTCACCAGGCCCGGATTGGCGGCGAGCTCCTGGTCGGTGATCAGCCGGGTGAAGATCGGATGGTCGGCACGCACCAGCTCCATGAGTCTCGCCGTCACATCCTCCTTGGTGAAGCCGGCATCGGGAATGTCGAAGTCCACCCGGCTGTCGTCCACGGAAACGGCCGCGCCGGTGATCGGGAACGGGCAAACGACGGTGAGCAGATGGCAGGCCGCGTGCATGCGCATCAGAAGATGCCGCCGCTGCCAGTCGATGGCAAGCTTCAGCCGTTCGCCAATCGTCGGCACCGCTTGTCCGGGCGCCGGCACATGGATGATCTCGTCCTTGGTCTCGCCGGTGATGGTGGCGGCGATCGCGACGCGGCTGCCGTCGGCGCGCTCCAGCAAGCCGGTGTCGCCCGGCTGGCCGCCCGAGGTTGCGTAGAAGATCGTCCGGTCCAGAACGACGCCGCCGCGATCGTTGATTGCGACAACCGCTGCCTCGGCCTCCTTCAGGTAGGCGTCATCGCGAAACAGAGCTTCCGTTTTGTGCACCATCACGCGACCTTTTCGAAGGGCACCGAAATGTCGGCGGTCTCTTCCATCCAGCGAGGCACCGGCAGGTTCTTCTCGCGCAGGAACTCGGGATTGAACAGCTTCGACTGGTAGCGCGTGCCGTAGTCGCAAAGCATGGTCACGATGGTGTGGCCGGGGCCAAGCTCCCGCGCCAGGCGGATCGCGCCGGCGATGTTGATGCCGGTCGAGCCGCCGACGCACAACCCCTCCTCCTGGATAAGGTCGAAGACGATCGGCAGCGCCTCCTCGTCGGGGATCTGGAAGGAGAAGTCGGGCGTAAACCCTTCGAGGTTGGCGGTAATGCGCCCCTGGCCGATGCCTTCGGTGATCGAGCTACCCTCGGCCTTCAATTCGCCGCTGGTGTAGAAACTGTAGAGCGCGGCCCCCAGCGGATCGGCGAGAGCGATCTTCACGTCCCTGCTCTTGCCTTTTAGCCCGAGCCCGACACCGGCCAGCGTTCCGCCCGAGCCGACCGCCGAGACGAAACCGTCAACCTTGCCGTTGGTCTGGGTCCAGATTTCCTCGGCCGTAGTCCTGATATGGCCGTCGCGGTTGGCGACATTGTCGAACTGGTTCGCCCAGATCGCACCGTTCGGCTCGGTGCGCGCCAATTGTTCGGCCAGACGCCCCGACAGCTTCACGTAATTGTTCGGATTCTTGTAGGGCACCGCCGGCACTTCGATCAGCTCGGCGCCGAGCAATTTGATGGTATCCTTCTTCTCCTGGCTCTGCGTGTCCGGAATGACGATCACCGTGCGGTAGCCAAGCGCCTTGGCAACCAGCGTCAGGCCGATGCCGGTGTTGCCGGCCGTGCCCTCGACGATAATCCCGCCAGGCTTCAGCAGCCCGCGCTGCTCGGCATCGCGGATGATGAACAGGCCTGCGCGGTCCTTGACCGACTGTCCCGGATTCATGAATTCGGCCTTGCCCAGGATCTCGCAGCCCGTTGCTTCCGAGGCCTTGTTGAGGCGGATCAGGGGCGTGTTGCCGATCGCGTCGATCACAGAACGGGGCATCAAGGATTCCTTGTGTAGGTGCGGCGAGACCCTAGAAACCCAAAGCCCCGGTTTCAAGGCAAGAATTCGCCTGGTCCAGTCGCATTTCAGGCACTGCAATCTCCTGAATTCAGATGCTGTGTTCCAGCATGCATTTCAACCTTGCGCAGAAAAGCGCTCTTTTCATTCGATTTCTTCGCCGCTAGAGCACTACCGACACATTGGCAGGACACAGCATGACACTCTACCGGGCCAACCCGAAGCATGGCGTCGCCTGGATAACGGGCGGCAGCAGCGGCATCGGCCGCGCATTGGCCAAGGATCTTGCCGCGAAGGGCTATGCCGTCGCGGTGACGGCGCTTGCGGACGATCCGATCGACACGCTGATCGTCGAGACGGCGCAGATGCCCGGGCATGTGAAGTCGTATCCTTGTGACGTCACCGACGAGACGGGCATGGCAAGGGCGGCCGCCGCGATCGAGAAGGACATGGGGCCGATCGTGCTCGCGGTCTTCAACGCCGGCAATTACATCGCCACGCCCGGTGAGCACCTCGTGGTGAGCGATTTCCGCCGCTCCTTCGACGTCAACTATTTCGGCATCGTCAATGGCCTGGTGCCCGTCGTTGAGCATATGCGCGTGCGCGGACGCGGCCATGTCGTACTCGTCGGCTCGGTCACCGCCTATTCAGGTTGGCCGACCACCGCCGCCTATGGCGGCACCAAGGCGGCGATCAACATCCTGGCGGAGTCGTTGAAATACGACTTCGACAAGATGAACATCCGGGTTCAGGTGATGAACCCCGGCTTCGTCGACACCCCGCTGACGGAAAAGAACACGCTGCCAATGCCGGGGCTGATGCCTGTCCACCGCGCATCCCGCCGCATGGTGCGCGGCATCGAGAAAGGTGGCTTCGAGGTCACATTCCCCTACCGCATCAGCTGGCCGCTGAAATTGCTCGGCCTCTTGCCGCGACCGATCTGCCGTTGGGTGATCGGCGTCACGACCGGCTGGAGGGCACGGCCGCTGAATTTCGACCGCAAGCTGCCGCACGAAATGGGCCCGGACCAGGCGACTTAGGCCGGCGCACGGGTGTTGCCTGTCGGCAGGCACGGCCATAGGTTGAGAATTGTTGCTTGGAGTCTGTAATGGGGCGGCGGATCGTGCTTGCGGTGCTGGGGCTTGCGGTCGTCTTCTCCATGGCCTTCGTGCTCGGCCCGCGCGTACCCGTCGACACGAAGATCCGTTTCGACCCGTCCGCGATCGGCGACGATCCGCAGGCCTATCTGGCGCGCGAAGAGGCCGCCGTGCCCAACATCCGCGACGGGCTGGAAAAGGAGATCATCTGGGCAAATCCGATGGTTCACGCCAAGACGCCGCTGTCCATCGTCTACATCCACGGCTTCTCGGCCTCGAAGGGCGAGGTCCGGCCGCTGCCGGATGACGTCGCCGATGAGCTTGATGCCAACCTGTTCTACACGCGCCTCACCGGCCACGGCCAGGACGGCGCCGCGATGGCCGAGGGCAGCGTCAATGCCTGGATCAACGACTACGAGGAGGCGCTCGCCATTGGCCGGGCGATCGGCGACAGGGTGATCGTCATTGCCACCTCGACGGGTGGCTCGCTGGCGACATGGGCCGCGACAGAGCCGCGCGCCTCGGACGGGGTTGCGGCGATCGCGTTCATTTCGCCCAACTTCGGCGTCAAGGCGTCCGGCGCCGAACTGCTCACCAAACCCTGGGGCAAACAGATCGCCGAGCTGGTCGGCGGCAAGGAGCGCAGCTTCCCGACCCGCAATGCGCTGCATGAAAGGTTCTGGACCCACCAATACCCGATAGCGGCGACGCTGCCGATGCAGGCGTTGACCGAGCTCGCCTATGCGGCGCCGGTGGAAAAGGCGACCATCCCCGCCCTCTTCATCTTTTCGGATTCCGACAAGGTGGTGCGGCCCGACCGCACCCGCGAAATCGCCGGACGCTGGGGCGCGCCGCACGAGCTGGTGCCGGTCGACGACACCGGTGACGTCGACAACCACGTCATTGCCGGCGACGCCCTGTCGCCGTCGACAACCGTCGTCCTCGCCGAGCGGATTGTCGTCTGGGTCAAGGCGCTGACCGGGCAGTAGTCCGTCACAAAAGGGGCGACCGAAGCATCGCTCCAGCCGCCCTGTTCAGTCGATTACCGGCGTATCAAGCCAGTTCAGGAGGCCCGGCAGATCGCTGCTTCAGGCAGCCCGGGTCGATGGCCGCTTGCCGCCGTAACGGCGCTTGTTGTTGCCCTTGAAAGGCTTGCGGCCCTCAGGACGCTCGCCCTGCGGCTTGCCCGCGACGGGACGATCGCCACTGGGCTTGCCGCCAAAACGCTTCTTGCCGAAGCCGTTGTTGCCGCCGCCGGGACGCCTGCCGTCGCGACGGCCGCCATGGTGTTCACGGTCGTTAGCCGGCTCGAAATGACGCTCGTTCCTTTCGGCAGGGTTGCGCTGGGGATCGGGGCTGCCGAGATGGTCGGCAACGACCGGCAACTTGGCGCGGATAATCCGCTCGACCTGGCGCAGCTTGGCGTTCTCCGACGGGTCGCAAAGCGTGATGGCGATGCCGTCCCTGCCGTTGCGGCCGGTGCGGCCAATACGGTGGACATAGCTTTCCGCCTCGTCCGGCAGATCGAAGTTTACGACATGGCTGATGCCTGGCACGTCGATGCCGCGCGCGGCTATGTCGGTCGCCACCAGGATGCGGACCGAGCCGTCGCGGAAATCGTTGAGCGCCTTCTGGCGGGCATTCTGCGACTTGTTGCCATGGATGACGGCGGCCTTGAAGCCATCACGATCGAGATCCTTGGTCACCCTGTCGGCGCCATGCTTGGTGCGAGAAAAGATGATGACCGACTTCATCGCCTCATCGGCGAGCATCTTGGACAGCACCTGGCGCTTCTGCTTGGTGCGGGCAAGGACGACGCTCTGCACGATCTCAGCCGCCGCCGTGCTTTGCGGCGCGACTTCGACGCGAACCGGGGTCTTCAACAGGCCTTTCGCCAATTCGGCGATCTCGTCCGGCATGGTCGCCGAGAACAGCGCCGTCTGGCGGTCGGGCGCGGTCGCCTTGGCGATGCGCTTGACGTCATTGATGAAACCCATGTCAAGCATGCGGTCGCCTTCGTCGAGCACCAGCCATTTAGTGTCGGCGAGGATCAGATCGCCCTCACGCACCAGGTCGGTCAGCCGGCCGGGCGTGGCGATCAGGATATCGACGCCGGGCGCGATCTTCTTCACCTGGCTGAAGCGCGAGACGCCGCCGAGCACGAGCGCGGTCGAGACATGCGCGCCCTTGGCGAGGATCTTGATGGTGTCCTCGATCTGAACGGCGAGCTCGCGG
>NZ_RZSG01000313.1:0-6579 GCF_003997725.1 Mesorhizobium sp. M4A.F.Ca.ET.050.02.1.1 | reverse complement strand
CAGACCTTCCTGCTCGACATCAACCCGAAGGAGCGCCACGGCCAGGCGATGGCGATCTGGGGCGCGGGCATCATGCTGGGGCCGATCCTGGGCCCGACGCTGGGCGGCTGGCTGACCGAGAATTTCAACTGGCGCTGGGTGTTCTTCATCAACCTGCCGGTCGGCATCCTCGCCTTCCTTGGCATGGCCGCCTATCTGCCGGCCGTTGCCCGGCGGGTGCGCAGCTTCGATTTCTTCGGCTTCGCCATGATATCGCTCGGCGTCGGCGCATTGCAGCTGATGCTGGATCGCGGCGGCGAGGTCGACTGGTTTTCCGCGGTCGAGATCTGGATCGAGCTCGGCCTGGCCATCACCGGCTTCTGGGTGTTCACCATCCACACAGTGACGGCCGAGCACCCGTTCATCGATCCCAAGATCTTCCTCGACCGCAATTTCGTGACCGGCCTGGCGTTCATCTTCGTCATGGGCGTGCTCATCCTGGCCTCGATGTCGCTGCTGCCCCCGATGCTGTCGACCATCTTCGGTTATCCCACCATGACCATCGGCGTCGTCATCGGTCCCCGCGGCGTAGGCACGATGATTTCGATGCTCGTCGTCGGGCGGCTCATGAGCAAGATCGACGCCCGCATCCTCGTCGTCATCGGCTTCCTTTTGACCGCGCAATCGCTCTACACCATGTCCAGCTTCTCGCCGCAGATGGATAACTGGCTCATCCTCAGTTCCGGCGTCATCCAGGGGCTGGGCATGGGAATGGTGTTCGTGCCGCTGTCGACGGTCGCCTTCGCCACGCTCGACGCGCGCTACCGCACCGATGCCACCGCGCTGTTCAGCCTGGTGCGCAATCTCGGCTCCTCGATCGGCGTGTCGGTGGTGACGGTCCTGATGGTGCGCAACACCCAGATCAACCACACCGAGCTTTCGGCCTTCATCAACCCGTTCAACCCAAATCTCTGGGCCGCTTCGCCGGCGGCGGCGAGCGGCGATCCGACGGCGCTGTCGCAGATCGATCGGCTGGTCAACATCCAGGCGATGATGATCTCCTACGTCAACGATTTCAAAATCCTGATGGTGATGACGCTGCTTGCCATTCCGTTCGTCTTCCTGCTGCGCAAGCCGAAGGCGGCGCCGGCGGGCGGCGCGTCAGCAGCGCATATGGACTGACGTTTGCTGACGCAATTCCAGGAAAAGTGTGAAACGGTTTTCCGTCCGGAATTGCGTACAAACAAATAGTCAGACCAGTTCAGCGGTTCTACCAGACGCTAAACTGCTCTGACCGGCGCGGCGTAGCGGCCGCGCCTGCATCCGGGACTCAAAAAATCGTGGCTAGGGAACAGCGCCAGGATTTTCAGATAGACACAACCTACCGCTCCCGGTTCACCTACCATTAGTATATATCGATCACGATGCGGTCGCTTTTGGGTTGAAGGCGAGCCGTGTTGCTTTGCGCCGGCACCAAACTGGAGGAACTCTGTTTGGGCACGAAATCATCCAGGAAAGCCGCCGAAGCACCCGAGTCGGCCAATCTTGCGGCGCTGGCAAAGCTGACGATGGCTTCATACGAAACGCTCGAGCGCGATCTTCGAGCCAGGATCGCATCGCTCGAAGGGCAGGCGCTGCGATTTGAGACGGCGATCGACAACGTTTCGCAGGGCATCTGCTTTTTCGACGCCGGTGAACGGCTGATCCTGTCCAACCGCCGCTATGCGGAAATCTACCACATTGCGCCTGAGCAATTGCGGCCGGGGCTAACGCTCCGGGAAATCGTCGCACTTCGCGTCGCTGTCGGAACCTCCGCGACCGATGCCGACGCCTATCTTGCATTGGCCCGCTCCGTCAATTCGGGCACGGCACCAAGAGTATGGACCGCCAACCTCGCCGACGGTCGGACAATTCAGGTCTGCCACCAGCCTATGCCCGACGGCAGTTGGGTGGCCACGCATGAGGACATCACGGCGCTCGCTGCCAATCGACAGATCGCCGCTGAGCGCATCTCGCTGCAAACGCTGATCGACTGGGTGCCCGACTATCTCTGGGTCAAGGACACGGAAAGGCGCTTCATCGTGGCGAACAGGGCTCTCGCGCTCGACAGCGGAAGGGAGAAGACCAGCGACATGGTCGGTTTGACCGATTTTGATCTCCATGCCCCGGAACTTGCTCGGAAATTTCGCGCTGTGGAGCAGAACGTGCTCAGCAGCGGGCAACCAATGATCGACAAGGAAGAGTTCATTGTCGATGCATTGGGCGCCGGCAAGTGGGTGTCATCGACAAAGGTGCCGCTGCGCAATGCCCAGAATGACGTCATCGGACTGGTTGGCATCGCTCACGATGTCACCGCACGCAAGCAGGCGGACGTCCTTCGGGACGGGCAGGCGCATATCCTGGAAATGATCGCAATGAGCGCCCTGCTCGAAGACGTGCTCGACCGTCTGATGCGCCTCGTCGAGTCGCAGTTGACGGGGATATTCGGTTCCGTCCTGCTGCTCGACAAGGACGGCAGCCATTTGCGGCACGGCGGCGCGCCGAGCCTGGCGAAAGAATATACCGATGCCATCGACGGGATCGCCATCGGCCCCAAGGTTGGATCATGTGGCACCGCCGTCTACCGGCGGGAGCCGGTCATCGTCGCGGACATCATGCAGGACCCGCTTTGGGAAGAATACCGTCAGGTGGTGGCGCCCTTCGGCTATCGTTCCTGCTGGTCGACCCCGATCCTATCGCATCAAGGCGCCGTGCTCGGTGTCTTTGCGATGTATTCGATGACGGTGCGCGAACCGACCGAGGCCGAAACGCGGCTGATCGACTTCACGACACGGATTGCAGGGATCGCCATCGAGCGCAAACTGGCTGAAGACCAGATTCATTTCATGGCCAACCATGATGTGCTGACAGGGCTTCCAAATCGCGCTCTGCTCGAGGACCGGCTCTCGCAGGCTCTGCTCTATGCGCAGCGGTACGATCGCTGGGTGACGGTGGTGTTCATCGACCTCGACAATTTCAAACTCGTCAACGACACGCTCGGCCACAACGCCGGCGACGTACTGCTGAAGACCGTCGCCAACCGCATGGTCGAATGCGTAAGGCCGACCGACACAGTCGTGCGGCTTGGCGGCGACGAGTTCGTCATAGTCCTGTTCGACCAGCCGACGAATGTCGATCTGATCTCCGAGACCCTGCAAAAGATCCGGGCAGCGATCGCGGAGCCGGTTCATCTGGGAAGGCATCGGCTGAGGGCGACGGCCAGCATCGGCATCGCCAACTATCCCAAGGATGGGACGAATCCAGATCAGCTGCTGGCCAATGCCGATGCTGCCATGTACCGCGCGAAGGAATTCGGCCGCGACAATTTCCAGTTCTACGCTCCCGAGTTCAACACCAGGGCGCATGAGAAATTCCTGCTTCAGGAGGAGTTGCGAAATGCCCTGGCTCGCTCGGAATTCATTCTGCTCTATCAGCCGCAGGTCGATCTTCGCTCAGGAGACGTCTTTGCGGTCGAGGCTTTGCTGCGTTGGAAGCATCCGACGCGAGGCATGGTGGCGCCGGACACGTTCATTCCGACCGCCGAGGAGACCGGGCTGATCGTACCGATCGGCGACTGGGTCCTGCACGAAGCCTGTCGGCAGAACAAGGCCTGGCAGGATGCCGGTCTGCCACCCCTGACCGTATGCGTAAACGTCTCGGCGCGGCAATTCAGGGAACCGAACCTGATTGGCCGTGTCGTGAACGCGCTGACGGACAGCGGCCTGGAGGCCAGGCATCTCGAGCTCGAGGTAACCGAGAGCCTTATCATGCAGGACGTCGAATTGGCGGTCGCGACGATGGACGCCTTGCAGAGCCTGGGGGTTCAGATTTCGATCGACGATTTCGGAACAGGCTATTCCAGCCTCAGCGCGCTCAAGACCTTTCCCGTGGCGCGGCTGAAGATCGACAAGTCATTCATCAAGGATCTCGCCGCCGACGAGAACGATCAGGCTGTCGCCAGCGCCGTGATTTCACTGGGTCAGAATCTGCATCTTAGGGTCATTGCCGAGGGCGTCGAGACAGACGACCAGGTGGCCTTCCTGCGCAAGAACAATTGCGATGAAATGCAGGGCTATCATTTCAGCAAGCCGGTCTCTGCCCAGGGCATCGAGAAACTGCTCCACACGGCGAGCGTGGCGGATGACGGCCAAGGCGTTCCGGCGTCGGGAACTCTGACGACAAAACAGGGATAGGCGAGGCCTATCTCCCGAGCACGAGGCTCCAGTAGCGCAGGCTCGGATCGCGGCCGTCGCGCACATAGGCGAGGCCGAAGCGGGAAAAGTCCGAGTCGAGCATGTTGCGGCGGTGGCCGTCCGAATGCATCCAGATGTCGAACAGCTTCTGCAGGTCGAAGCGGCCCTCGGCGATGTTCTCGCCTGCTGCGCCGCGTACGCCGTTGTCCTTCATGCGCGAGGCGAAGTCCTTGCCCCAGCCGGTGGTGTGGCTCATGCGGGCACGTGACGCCATATAGCCGGCCTGCTGCAGCGCCGCCTGTTCAAGCTGCGCATCGGCCGCCAGTGGCGGCAGCCCGGCCGAAGACCGGATGCCGGCGAGCGTCCCGGTGGCGGAGGAGGAGACCCCGGCGCCTTCTCCGGTCGGCAGCACAGTGGTCGAGCATGCGGCGAGCCCGGCCAAAGCGGCTATGCCAGCGCCTTTGAGCAGCAGGCGCCTGTTCAGGTCCGGGATCTGGTGGGTTTCGATTCTAGCAACGGTCATGCCCGCCTGACATAATGGCGATCATGGCTTTTGCCGGGCAGGGCGACGAAAATCTCCCGACGCGCCTGGTCCTAGGCGGCTTTCGCGGCGGGCGAACCTTGGCCGATCCGGTCGTCTTGCGTATGCTCCCACCAGGCGCCGAGCGCATCGATCAGCGGCACAAGCCCGCGGCCCGCTTCCGTGAGGTCGTAGTCGACGCGCAGCGGATAGCCCTGATGCGCCGTGCGCCGCACGATGCCGGCGTCCTCCAGCTTGCGCAACTCCAGCGCCAGAATGCGATGCGACACGGTCGGATTGTCACGCCGGAGCTCGCTGAAGCGTTTGGTCCCGTCCTTCAGATAATAGAGCAGCAAGGTCGGCCAGCGGCCGCTGAGCACGCGCATGGTCTCTTCGATCGGGCAGCACGAAATGACATCTTTCATTGGGGACCTGGGGGCGTGGTTACAGAATAGCGCGTAATTTACATGGGGCGACCAGCGTTTAGGGTCAAGTTTCGCTGCGCGGCGTGATCCTCGAACATGGAAGAGACAACAAATGGAACCTATCCTCCTTTACGGCTTCCCGGCGGGAAGCTCGATGGGGCTCGTCGCTGCCTTCGAACGCCTCGGGCTACCCTACCGGCTGTGCCGGGTGGACATGCTGGCCGACATGAAGAACGAAGCCTATGCCAGCATCAACGGCCGGCAGGAAACGCCGGTGCTGATCACCGACGAAGGCAAGGTGCTGACCGAGACCATGGCGATCGCCGCATGGCTCGAGGCCCGCGATACAAACCGGCGCATCAGCTTCGACCCGCGCACGCAGGAAGCCGATCGGATGCATCAACTCATGGCTTCTGTGAACACCGGATTTACCGCCGCTTTCATGCCGCTCTGGGCGGCGTTGGAAATGACGTCGCCGGACCCAGTCTTGCAGGCAACCTTGCGCGACTTTGGTCGCAAGGCCGTTGCCGAACGCCACGACCGGCTCGAGGCGATGATCAACGGGACCGACTTCCTGGTCGGCGATCGGCTGACGCTGGCCGACACCACGCTGATCGGCGTGGCGCGCTGGGCCGAGTTCCACCAGGCGATCGAGGGCGCCGACTATCCCAGGCTTGCCGCTTTGCGCGAGCGCATCCAGGCCGATCCGGTCGTGCAATACGCGCTCGCCGTAGAGGATGGCAGAAAGCCTGTGGGTTCGGGTGCCTGCCTTGGGCATGTCCCGCTGGCCGAGGTGATCGAACGCTTCGCGGCCTAGAGCTGCTATTGTGCGGCGCCAGCGCGCCTGGCGCCGCCCAACGAATACTCCTTATTTCACGAGCGTGATGAGGCGGCTGGCATACATCTCGCGACTTCCAAGCACGGCTGAGCAGTCCGTTTTGATGGATGAGTTTCCGGTCATCTGCACGGTCTTGCCGACAAGCCTCAGGCAGTCTCCCTGGCCGCTCATGTCGGAGTTGCCGGCATAGCTAACGGGCGCGTCCGGCGCGTAGACGAAACCGCTGATCACGGAATTGGCGCCGCCATTCAACGTCAAGGCCGACGTGTTTTCGTGGTTTTCGAAGATGGTGATGCCGGCATAGGGACCGCTGGTGGGCGGGGAAAGGTTCACCTGCTCATTGGCATTTATGTAAATCTGCGCGCCCTCCATGAGGAATATCGTCACCCCCTGGCCGGTCAGGCTGCCGTTGCCCCCGGGTTTGATGGCGGTGCCGCGCATTATGTAGACGCCAGGCTCAAGCGTGATGTTTCCCGACAATGTCTTGTCGCAATAGGTGCCGGGCGCCAGCGTGTAGGTCTTGCCCTTGGGGACCGGCAAACACAACGTGTAGTCGGGGGGAACGACGTCGGCCAGGGGATCGAA